>JAHEOB010000323.1 GCA_018610095.1 Halothece sp. MAG | reverse complement strand
TTAGAAGCCCTAAAACAAGCAGGATGTGAAGTGGAAATTCTTCCGGGGTTATCATCAGCCATTACCGCGCCTCTGCTAGCAGGAATTCCCCTTACGGATAAAGTTCTGAGTCGTAGTTTTACGGTAATTACTGCCCATAATCCTGATCAAATCGATTGGGAAGCCTTGGCGCGAATGGATACCATTGTGGTTTTAATGGGCGGGCGTAACTTAGCAATGATTGTGGAGAAATTAATGGCAAATGGGCAAAATTCTTCCACTCCCATTGCGATTATTCGTTCCGCAGGAACTGAGGATCAACAAGTCTGGGTAGCAACATTAGATACCATTGTTCAACAGACAGAAGGAATAAAACTTTCTCCGACAGTAATGGTGATTGGAGAAGTGGTCAATTTACGCAGTTTATGTTTATAACTGCAATTGAGAAATCGCAATATTGCCTGAAAAGCAAACATCGACATCCGTTTCTTTTTTACGCTGACGTTTGCTATATTCCCCTTGGTAATAATACCGTTTCCCATCAAAATAATATTCCACAGGTAAAGGTTCAATTCCTTTTTCACAAAAGATCATTTCCGGTTCTTTGGCATTTGATTCTAAATGCGGTAAATTAACATTCCAATAACAATCCGACGGTAAGGAAAGTGAAAATAATACGTCTAAAACCTGACTCGCCCAATGGGCCGCAACTTCCCAATCAATTGCTAACGGTTTTTTGCGCCACTGAGAAATGGCAATTCCTTTTTTACCCAATAAAGCTGCTTCTCGTACGGCTGCAACGGTTCCCGAAATATAAATATCAGCCCCCATATTTCCCCCAGCATTAATGCCCGAAATTACCCATTCAGTATCGGGAAATAATTCTGTTATCGCTAAACGCACACAATCAACGGGGGTGCCATCCACACTATAAACTTGTTTAGAATGTTGTTGTAATTTTAAGCCTCGATGAGTTGTCACTTGATGGCCACATCCAGACAATGGTTGTTCGGGGGCAACAATAATGCCTTGCTGATTCAGCGCCGTTTGTAATGCTTTGATACCATCTGCATTATAGCCATCATCATTCGTTAAAATCATTGCAGTATTTCAGGAGTTGAGAATGAATCGTTTATTTCAAAAATCTTGGTTCAAGCAAGTCAGTCTCATTGTATTTGCTAGTTTAATTTTACTGTTAGGGTGGAATCTACTCAATGACTATACCAATTCTCCTGCTATTGCCCAAGACAATGATTCGAGTCGTATTTTAACAGTAGAAGGTGATGGAACAACCGCTATTGAAACCACATTAACGGAAGTGCAGTTGGGGGTAGAAGTGGAAAAAGAAACGGCCCAACAAGCCCAACAATGGGTAGCGGAACAGTCAACTGCGGTGGTGGAATTATTGCGCGATCGCGAAGTTGATAATTTACAAACCACTGGCATTCGCTTACAACCCCAATATAATTACATAAATGATGAACGTCGGTTACAAGGCTATAAAGCTAGTAATTTAGTTAGTTTTCGCCTTAAAACTGACGATATTGGTGATTTACTGGATCAAGCCGTTTCGGCGGGGGCAACTCGCATTGATTCGGTAAACTTTACCGCAACCGATAGCGCGATCGCGCAAGCGAAAAAAGATGCTTTGCAATCGGCAACACTAGATGCCCAAGAAAAAGCAGAAGCAGTCTTAGAAACGTTGAATCTTACCTCGCAGTCAGTAAACCAGATTCGGATTGATAAAGCAAATTCTAACTCTATTAGGCAAAATCATCGCTTCATGCAAGCTCAAGCAGCGGATGCAGAAGCAAAAGCAAATTCCCCTGTAATTGGCGGAAAGCAAGAAGTTGAAGCAACTGTCAATTTAGAAATTAGCTACTAAACTTTGTACAAGCGCACGCTTTGAATTTCCCTGTACAGTCTAAGAGAGACTTGCTATTATGATCGTGCCATGTTCTAGGGTTGTAGCTCAGCAGGATAGAGCGAGCGCCTCCTAAGCGCTAGGTCGCCAGTTCGAGTCTGGCCAACCCTGTTCCCCCTTAGTTTCTGCGGAACTAATCATAGTACGCGGAGTGACTGATTACGGTTCTATTGACTTAATGGGTTCGGTTAATCACACCGACGTTTGCGACTTCACGGGGCATTATAGGAAGTGAACTAGGAGGTAAGCGTAGTTGGTGCAAACAGTTTGAACCTTTGAGAAGGAGGTGAGAACTGTATGGCACTGGCACGTCGCAATCCTGCTACTGACCTAGACTTCTTCCGCCGTCAAATGGATCGTGTCTTCAACGATCTAAGTAGCAGTCATCCCTTGGACTTTCCCACTTGGAGTCCTGCCATCGAATTAAGTGACGGCGACGATCACCTCATTCTGAAAGCCCAACTACCGGGGTTAAACCAAGACGACATTGATGTTAGCGTTAACCGTAATTCGGTAACGATTAGCGGTGAATACCGTCAACAAAACGAAGGTAACACCTATGGTTCTGAGTTCCAATACGGTAAGTTTACTCGTACCATTAGCTTACCGGTTGGTATCAAGCAAGATCAGGTAACGGCTGAGTACAATAACGGTATCCTGTACCTGAATCTGCCGAAAGTAGATGATGCTGTAAACCGTTCTGTGAAAATCGAACTCGGTAGTCACTCTAACAAAGCAATTGAAGGTCAAGCTAGTAGTTAATCCTAACTGGATTCCTCCTAGTTAATAGCCTTCGGGTGGGTTAAGCCGCCCACCCTATCATTGTTATTGAGCTTTAATGTAATAATTAGAGCAATTCTAAATAAGCGTTTCATGTAGCAAAGCAAACAATTCTATATTATTATAGCATCTATTGACAAGGTCTTAAAGTTAATCACTTACCATGGCTGAATCATCTTTAAAACAAGCATTTGAATTACTTCCAGAAAAAGCTTCAGAATCAATTGTTTCTAACAATTTTATTTATAAACTTTTAGAAAATTTAGGCTTTACTAACTTGGAAGTTTATCCTCAATTTCCTACAGGTGAAGGAGGAAAAGTTGTCGATTTTGCAGCTCGAAAAAATACAAATAATGAGATTTTTCTAGAATCACCTCAAAATCCGTTTCTAATTTTAGAACTGAAAGGACGTGATGTTGATTTAGCAAATAAAGACTATACAAAAACAGTACACCAACTTCAAGGATATTTAGGACCCAATGCCATTCACTGCAAAACTGCAAAATGGGGAATAATTACCAATGGTGACTATATACAACTTTTTCGTAAGCACGGTAAAGTCATTTATCCAATCACACAACTTATCCATTTAACACCAGATAAGATTGATGAACAAGTTGTAAAGCTCAAACAAATTATTCATAACCCATCTGAGGCATTAACAGTGACTGTCTATAACAACAAAGGTGGCGTTGGAAAAACAACAACCGTTATTAATTTAGCAGCCTATTTAGGCATTTTCTATAAAGTATTAGTAGTTGATTTTGATCCCAATCAACAAGACTTAACAAATATTTTAAATGTAAGCAAGGGAGAAACTAAACTATATGATTGTTTAGCAGATTATAAAAATAACTCTATTTATAAAGCTATTGTTCCTTATTCTATAACCAATAAAAAAGGTCAATCAGTGGGATTTGATGTTATTCCTGCTGATGAAACCTTTTTAAATAGAACGAGTAATCAATTACTATCAGAAATCACTAGAGGACAGTTACGAAAAGTCTTACAATATCTAAAATCCAATTACGATTACATTTTTATAGACGCTCCTCCTAGCTGGAATTTCTTCAGTCAGGAAACCATGTTAGCTGCTGACGTGATTTTACTTCCCACGAAACATAATAACGTTTCCTCTTTATTAAATGCTCAACAAGTAATTACTGATTTTTTGAGTGAAGTTGGCAAAAAAATTCAGGACAGTTTGGATGAAAGCATTCGTTTAGCACCTCCCAGACCTTTACCCATTTTCTATAATGGAGAAAATATTACTGATGCCCAAAAAAGACAGGCTCAGGAAAAAATTGTTCAAATTATTAAAGACACTAAACAAAAGAAAGGAATCGACTTGCTTCCTTA
>JAHEOB010000322.1 GCA_018610095.1 Halothece sp. MAG | reverse complement strand
CAGGAAATTTATCGCTGCATTGATGAAAATGGCAAGGTTAGCGAACGGGCAAGCCCCCAATTACGAGACATTCGACAAAATATTAAAGATCGGCGCGATCGCATTTACCAGAAACTACAAAAAATTATCCAACGGCAAGGGAACGCTGTTCAAGAACCCGTGGTCACGCAACGGGAACAACGGTTTGTCTTACCGGTGAAAGCAGGGCATAAAGATACCATTCCCGGCATTGTTCACGATAGTTCCAGTACTGGGGCAACCTTATATATTGAACCTCATTCGGTGGTAGAATTAGGTAACCAGCAGCGACAGTATCTTCGTGAGGAACAACGAGAAGAAGAACGGGTTCTACAACACTTAACTGAACAAATTGCGGAAGTTAAAACGGATTTAGAACTGCTATTGGCAGTGGCAACCAAACTAGATTTAGCGACAGCAAGGGCACGATATAGTCTCTGGTTAGAAGCCAATCCCCCACGATTCATTGAAGCTAATGGCAATCATCCCATTACCCTACGGCGATTACGTCATCCGCTATTAGTGTGGCAACAGTATCATGAACAAGGGCCCCCTGTGGTTCCTATTGATGTTCAAATTGATCCCCAAACTAAGGTAGTGGCGATTACGGGTCCCAATACCGGTGGGAAAACCGTTGCTCTAAAAACCGTAGGCTTAGCAACACTGATGGCAAAAGTGGGGTTATTTGTTCCAGCCAAAGAACCAGTGGATATACCATGGTTTGAACAGATATTAGCTGATATTGGCGATGAACAATCCCTAGAGCAAAGTTTATCGACATTTTCCGGGCATATTCGCCGTATTACGCGCATTATTGATACCATTCAAAATAATGACACCGAAGGCGAGCTTCGATCCTCACTGGTTTTATTAGATGAAATTGGTGCCGGAACTGATCCTGCGGAAGGAAGCGCGATCGCGATCGCGTTGTTACAATACCTTGCCCAACGAGTACGCCTCACCATTGCCACCACCCACTATGGGGAACTCAAAGCCCTAAAATATCAAGATGAACGGTTTGAAAACGCCTCTGTGGAATTTGATGACGAAACCCTTTCTCCCACTTATCGTCTATTATGGGGGATTCCGGGACGTTCTAATGCCCTTACCATTGCCCATCGTTTGGGATTAGACCCAGAAATTCTCGAAACGGCAAAAAATCGCATGGGTAGTTATTCGGAAGATGTGAACCAAGTGATTGCGGGGTTAGAACAACAACGACGTGAACAAGAAGAAAAAGCGCAACAAGCAAGGAAACTGTTAGAACAAGCGGAGAAATTTTACGAAGAAGTCTCCAGTCGCGCCAAAGCCTTAGAATCCCGAGAATCGGAATTAAAACGTTCTCAAGAACAGGCAGTGAATGAAGCGGTAACCCAAGCCAAGCAAGAAATTGCCCAAGTCATCAAGGAACTGCAACAAGGAGAAAAAACCGGGCAAGCTGCCCAACAAGCCACCGCTACCGTTAACGAAATTGCCAACCGTTACCGCCCACAACCCGAAACGCCGAAACCGAAACCCAGTTATCAACCGCAAGTAGGAGAACAAGTTAGACTCCCTAAATTTGAACAAACTGGGGAAGTGTTAACCCCACCCAACGCGGAAGGGAAATTAACCGTTCGTTTTGGTGTCATGAAAATGACGGTTTCCCTAGAAGATGTGGAATCCTTAGACGGGCAAAAACCTGAGATTCCCCAAAAAGCAAAATCCAATTCCCAACCCAAACAAGTAAATACTGAAGCCCCCAAAGTTCGCACCGAACAAAACACCATCGACATTCGAGGCTATCGCGTTGCCCAAGCAGAAACTCAACTCGAAAATGCCATTCGTTCTCAAAATCAGGGGGCTGTATGGATTATTCATGGCAAAGGAACCGGTAAGTTACGCCAAGGAGTGCATGAATTTCTCAAACAACATCCCCAAGTCAAACAATTTGAATTAGCTTCAGAAAATGAAGGAGGCAGTGGCGTTACCGTTGCTTATTTAAAATAAAATTGCGCGATCCGCGATCGCGTTGATATGAAAGCATTGAGTTAGCTTATGATTTAGGTTTCTGTTATCATAATCAATAAATAAATATAGAATCCTAAATGAATTGGTAAAAATCAGGTTTTAGCTTGGCAAGGGTTACAGACACCAAGAATTTACAACTGACTTGGGATTGCTATAGATAATTTAATGCTATATTTGATTCAGTTAAATTTGTTATGTTTGCAGTTAATATACTCTTTTACGTTTTTGGTTTTGAAACTTCCAAAATAATAGACTCTTGAAACTTTAAGTATAAATACAAAAAATGCTCAAAGAAGATCAAGCAGCAGAATTACTAAGACGTTGTGAATTAATAACGAATCAGCGACTTACACAAATACGTGGCAACTTAAAAAAAGCAGAGTCTAGATCAGCAGCAATTTTAGAACTTTTAGTGATTGAAGAAATATCAAAAATTGCTCATCGAGTTGATTATGAGCCTGATTCAGGAGCAAGTCCAGATATTCTATTAACTTTAGATACTGGCAGAAAAATTTGGATAGAAATTGCTTTTGTTTATCCAAGATTTGGGAAGGAAAAGAGAAAGTCTGACCTTGTTCAAGACTGGATAATTGAGGAAGCTAAGCGGAGAAACATTTCTCCCTATAAAATTTCATTTAGATTTGATGGTGAAAAACAAGAAGCGGGATTTAAAACAACACTACCTAAATTACATGAGAAAAAAAAGTTTTTACAAGATTCAGAAATAATCGGTTTCTTTGAAACAATTAAACAATTCCCATCACAAAAATATTCATTTAAACATAGTTATTATTCGCTAAAGCTAATTTATGACCCAAAAAGAGACGGCCCTTTTATCTCCTCAGGAGGATTAGTTCAGGAAGCACCAAAAACAGTAAAAGAAAATAATGTTTATCGAGTCCTAGACAATAAGCGAAGACAACATAATGTCCCAAGGTTAATTTTTTTAGGAAGTGATCAAAGTCCTATTTTTTCCGATAGTAGAATGATAAATTCTGCTAGAGATAGTATTTTTAGTAAAACACAATCTATTTCGGGAGTAATCCTTTTAAGTATAAGTAATTATTTCCAACAAGCTAAATATCAAATTTTCGATAATAAAAGGGCAAAGGAACCATTAACAGAAACTGATATTAATCGTTTATATCAAATGAATTTTAATAGATGGAAATACTCTGCGCCTCTTGAACAATATGAGCCTGATAACAAAAACGGTTTTAGAAGAGTTAGCGGTAAACTAGGAATAAACAAAGTGGAAAACAATACAATACAAATAGAAATTCCCTCAAAGATATTGCTTGATGCTCTTGCTGGAAAAACAGACTTAAAGCAAGAATATGGTCCTAAAGAAAATAAAGCTTTCAATTGTATAAATGAAGGATGGATCGTGACGTCTTGTTCGTGGAAAGAAGGAAATATCGAAGCAGGTGAAGATAGCAAAGTAATTTTAGAATTAGAACCTCCACCAGAAGCTGTATACTGGCCGAATAAAAATTAGATCTTTATTGTTTGAGCAACCTAGAAAAACAGCTTAACAACTATTATGCGGAACCAATTGGGGATAAGTATGGCTTGCTGATTTTTCCCGAGTAATTGCAGAATACGCGATCGCGCAGAGGGCAATCAGGCTAATTAAATGCAGCCGAGAAATAACCCCATCGCGCTATGCCACACTGAAATTGAAGCATTCTAAACTAGCAGCCATGAAACTTTCTTCCCTAGAAACCACTCCCAATCCCCACTGCATGAAACTCAATTTAGATGAAACCATTGCCGAAAAGCCCATTACCGTTAAACCCAGTGACAGTTGTGAGAATGTTCCCGAAGCCGTTGCTCAGT
>JAHEOB010000321.1 GCA_018610095.1 Halothece sp. MAG | reverse complement strand
CAATTCCTGAATCTCAGATTCAGACAGGGGACAATTGGCTTGAATTTCTTCCCGTTCAATTACCGATTCGTACTCTAGAAAGAGAGCATTGCCCATTAGCGGCTGATAAGTTCCTTGCAAGCAGCGTCGGATTAATTCTCGACTCGGTCCGGTCGGTCCGATTAACGCACTGATAAAAATGCTGGTATCAACCACAAGCCTTTCCTTCATGGGTTAATGATAGCATATAAGCTATCAAATGCCTCGGATGCTGCTTAGCAAATTAGCTTGGACAAAGCTAGGTTTTCATAATTTGATAGCTAATTTTGAAATCATTGCGTTGTTGACTCTTAAGAGTATTCCTTTTTACTCCTGTTTTGCTCCACAGTCTCCAGTTTGGAATCTCCGTATTCCACCTTGATTGTATTCTTAATAACTGTAGCAGTCAGATGAAGACAACCATTATCTAACGTTTACAACAGACTTTGTCAACGGTCAGACTAATTTCATTATCAGAAGTATGAATGTGATGAATCACAGTTCTTTAACCATCTAACTCAACCTTTACGGCAAACAAACCTTCTCATTCCCTTGTAGATTGAATTAACAAGGTAAGAATTATGATACAAACTCCCTCCCAAACCACTACTACTGGAGAAACTCGTTATGATCGGCATCATTTGATTCGTTGGTGGAATCAACAACGGTTAACAGATGCCTCGATACTGGTTGCAGGAGCAGGAGCTTTAGGCAATGAAGTGCTGAAAAATCTTTCATTATTAGGCGTAGGACGGATTACTATTATTGACTTTGACACAGTCTCAATCAGTAATCTAACTCGCTCAGTTCTCTTTCGAGAATCAGACATAGGTTTACCGAAAGTCGAAGTAGCTCGAAAACGATTACTTGAGATCAATCCAGAAATTTCAGTAACAGCAATTAATGGCGACCTTGAATTTGATTTGGGTGTTGGAGAAATTCAAACTCATGATCTAATCTTGGCTGATCTCGACAGTGTTAATGCCCGTTGGTTAATTAATCAACTTGCGTATCGTGCTGGAATCCCTTGGATTAATGCAGGGATTGGGGTTTCACAAGGAGAAGTTAGTTTTTTCGATCCTAATACAGAAGCTGCCTGTTATGAATGTAGTATTTCCGAAAAAATGTGGCAGCGCCGCAATGAACGATATTCATGTCAAGGCTTAAAACGAGAGCTTCCTCAAAATACTATGCCAACTACTGCCACGATTGCTTCGACCATTGCTGGGATACAAGTTCAGCAGGCTGTTCTTTATCTTCATAATTATCCTGGGTTACTCGATTCTGGCGAAAAAATTTATCTGGAATTAACTCCTTGGACAACCTTCAAGGTAGCAATTAATCGTCGAGATGATTGTTTAGCCCATGATTTAACTATCAAACCGACTGTCAAGATTAAGTACGACTCCAATTTGACAGTAAAAACCATTCTTGAACAGATAGAAGCATCAGGCTTTACGGAAGTTGTGCTTTGGCTAAGAAATGAATTAATTGGAACAATGCAGTGTCTAAACCCTGATTGTACTGATGAAGAAGTCGTTAATCGTCCGATTACTCAATATTCTGAGTCTAAACTGGTTTGTCCTAAATGTGGTGTAGAAAGAGACTTTGAAAAAATTTCTTACTTGTCTAAGCAAGAATCCAATCTTGATCTAACCCTACAAGATTTAAAGTTGCCTGACAATGAAATTCTACATTGTGAAACCGCCCAAGGTAATATTGCAGTTCAATTTTTAACCATTAATTAAACGTCATAAGGAGGTAATTATGTCTGATTCAGTTTCTATTATTGCTCGTACCGCCGATCAAACTCGAAAAGCAGCAGTTAGTTTACCCCTCCAAACTACAGTTAGCCAAGTATTAGAACAAGCTCAGCAGCAATGGAATTTACCTAATGATCATGATTATGCTGCCCGTCTAGAACGCACTAATGAACAATTAGATTCTGCTAGTGATTTAGCATCTGCAGGTGTCCAAAACGATGATGTGATTGAAATTTTTCCCATTTTGAAGGCTGGTTAAAAATGATGATATCAAATCAAAACAAGAGCGTTAGGGAAAAAAGATTACATAATGATTTTCATTCCGTTTCCGAGTTGATTAATAACTCAGGGGGAAGCTTAAAACTTAAATCTAAAAAAGGGGATCCTCCTTATGAATATGTCATTGAATATCAATGTAAGGGGCTCGAAAAAGTAGAAGGAAATAAACCTATATTTTCTAATCAGCATAAACTCAATATCACCTTAGGTAAAAATTATCCTAAAGAAGCTCCTGAAGCTAAGTTTTTAACACCGATTTTTCATCCCAATGTTTATCAGAACAATCGAGTTTGTTTAGGTAATTATCAAGCTCTCCAAGAGACTTTAGTAGAACTAATTATTAGAATTGGGAAAATGATTCAATATTATACGGATGTAACTAATTTCAATAGTCCAGCTAATACCGATGCTAAAAATTGGGCTGTACAAAATCAGAACCGCTTTCCCTTAGATAATAAAACCTTTAAGTCTCAAATTGGGTGGACAAATTTAAACTAAATTAATTAGTCATTTTTCTTCCAAATATCAATCGGGGAACCCGTTTGGGTTTACTTAGCACCAGTAATCCTTATTGCATCAAAGAAAATTAAATGAATCGAGGTTTGATGACTATGAATAATGATCCATCTAATTTAAACCCTAAAAAGAATATTTTACGCAATTATCAATCTCGCAATAATAAATCTTCTAAATCAATCGTTTGGCAAGAAAGTAATGATATCTATCAACCCACGGAAAAACCACTCAGCTATTTTTTAGTTGAAAATGGAATTACAGAAATAGACTTAAAACTTAAAGTGAAAGCAGAAGCTCTAAATCAATTAACCCAGGGGTTGGATCAACCAAATATTAATCATTTAGAAATTGACCGTGTTTATATCAAACCAGAAGCCTTCAATCATTTAAAGCAACATCTCCAATCTAATCTTCGTGTTGAACAAGGAGGGATTCTATTTGGAAATACCTATCAAGATCCAATTTTTGGAATTTATGTAGAGAT
This sequence comes from Halothece sp. MAG, assembly GCA_018610095.1. Taxonomy (GTDB): domain Bacteria; phylum Cyanobacteriota; class Cyanobacteriia; order Cyanobacteriales; family Rubidibacteraceae; genus Halothece. The sequence goes on along the minus strand of JAHEOB010000321.1, from coordinate 4,895 downwards.
TACAGCCTCAGTTCCAGCTCCTGCAACTGTTGGTACTGGAGCCCATTTAGAATTTACCTCTGACTCCTGGCTAGCTATCATGGATGAAGCAAAAACCAAATATCCCAATGCCAATATTGTGGGTTGGTATCATTCTCATCCCAATATTGGTGTTTTTATGTCAGGAACTGATATGAGAACGCAGCAAGCATTCTTTTATCATGACTGGTCAGTTTCTATTGTTCATGATCCTGTAAAACAAACGACAGGTTTTTTTCTAGGAAAAAATGCCATTCCTGTTAATCCAATTGTTTTAGGAACTCATGCCAACCCAGTATTAACTTCAACTCAATCTCCACAATCTTTACCGTCTCGTACACCGCGATCTCCTCGATCGAGTTTTAAGAAAAAGGGACGTCCTCTTTATTTGTTGTTATCGTTATTAGTAACGATATTATTCATTGGCTTACTAACGAAATTGGGTTTAAATCCATTTCCTGCAGTAAATGTAGTTACTGAGTCTGGGACATCATTTGAAATTAATACTGAGAAAAAATAACTATGTTCTGGTATATCTTAATTGGGTTATTGGTTATCTTATTCATTGTCTACATTGTTGCTCCACCTAGCACAAGCAATCGAAGAACGACTTCCTCATCTCCATCTAGCCAGATTCACTGGAAAAATTTAAAAACTAATCATTTAAGAAATTCAACAGAACCAAAGCAGGTAGTTTGGAATGATGATGTTCCTGACGATATCAAGAATATATTAAAAAATGTGATTGGTAGTAAAGATCCATTGACTCAAGAGGAATTTTTACCAGGAGAGCAAATTTATTTTTGTCGTCAGTGTCGATTGGCTTATCATCAAGATAGTTGGCAAGAACTAGACCAAAAATGTAGAGACTGCAAAAGTAATAAAAAGACTAAGTTTTATACTTTACCGAACTTGAAGAATTAAGAGGTTACATAAATAGCCATGAAAATAATCTATGCTATAGAACCTGATTTAGTAATCGATGATCCGGAATGGGTAACTAAATCGCCAAATGACTTAGTTTTGCCTCAATATTTTTACTCACAACTAACATACCTTAGTAACGATAATTATGTAGCCACAAGTAATATTGCTAGTCAACTTCTTAATTCTCTGCAACAAGTACAAGGTTGTAATGTTTTAGTTTTTAAGAATCAAGAAAATAACCAAATTTACTTTATTGATCAAGAATTAATTATTAATTATTTAGGTTCTAATAGTAACCAAATTGATTTAACGATTCCTCTTAATCGTTATTTGATTACTTTATATTATTATGCAAGATTACTAAAATCTCAGGTCTATTTTTTGCCTCTATCACATGAAATTACTTATCAGTGTTTAAACTTTAATTTCAAGGTTGCTAATACAGAAGATTTATTAATACCAGACCAATCTTGGTTAACCCCTGAATTAGTTCAAAAGATACAGACTAAATTAGATCCGAAATCTAAAATTAAATGGCAAAATTCTGTTTCTTCTGTCTCTGATAGTGTGGAGAGCATTAAGTGGTTAAACTTTTAGTGATTTGCCGCTTTGTGCAACAAGCTCTGAACAGCAGTTGAGCTTTACATATACTTTGATGAGCTTGGAAACTAGGATTTCCACCACCTTATTACAATATAGAGTAGGTTTTCAGAAGAGTATAAGGTAGGATAACTATGTCGGAACCGTATTTTGATTATCCGCCAAGTGTGCCAGTTTTACAAGAGTTAGCACGTCCTTCTTTATTAATTGACGAAGACTCATTAGTAAAAGCAGTACGAAAGTGGAAAATTTTACGTTCTATTTATGCTAGAGGTACTGACTTTAAAAAGAGTAAGTTTTCTTATACAGAATGGAGAGATTTCTTTTTTAATAAAACTAATCAAGATGCTCAATGCATTTCTAATAAAACGATTCGGAATTTAATTGAAGAGGATAATCCAAACCAATGGGAGGAATGGAAACAACAATTTAGAAATACTTATCAAGTGATTGCCAGCATACAAGAAAAAAACATAGAAAACTATCTAAATCAAATTGAGGAAAAATGTCCGTTCAAAGTACATGCAAAAACGATTAAGACAACGCTTCAAAATGATTTATCTAACTGGTTAGAAGATCAAGGTAATCAAAACTATAAAAGAAAAGAGACAATTCCTTCGCTGAGTCCAATATTAAATGAAGAATTAGTATCAAAATCTGAAGTTGACAACTATCAAAATAATTTAGAATTTAATTTTTTACTACATGATTATGCATATATAGCAGAACAATTTAGCAACCCCATTAACGGAATACAAAGATTATTTTTCCATCCAGATTATCATATTCCTTCTGGAGAAGTTGCCCAAAGAGTATATTCTCACTTAAAGGATTTAAAATCGATTTGGCAACAAACACCAGTTTCTATAATTGAAATTACATACCAAAGTTCTCGTCTGAAAGGAAAAGTAAGTTCTTATATAATTTATCCAGTTTGCATTTACTACTATCAAAGAGGTTTCTACTTATGTGCATTTGGACAATCTCCCGAACAACAGACAGACGAAAGTAACTGGTATAACTATCGTTTAGATAGAATCCAATCAATTAAGGAACTAGATCCCAATACAGATAACATACCTCAAGATATTATAGATACTCGTAATAATGAACAATCAGAACAAGAGCAACAAAAAGTTCAAGAAGAGGAAACTTATAATGGCTGTTTAGTTGATCACATTGAGCAGGAAATTGAATCTGCTTATGGATTTGATTTTTACTTAGAAAAAGAGGAAATGCTTTTACGATTTCCTTATGAGTTTGATAAACATTACATTAGCAATACAGTGCGCCATCAGACTTTTAAGAAAATTGACTATGAAAAAGCGTTACAAAAACTTAATGAAGCCCGAATAACTAAAAACCAAAGAAATAAACTACAACAACATATCAAAAATCATTCTAATGATGGTTACTATACTTTACAGTATAGAAAAAATGAGAACAGTGTAATTATGCGACTTCGTGCTTGGTGTCCGAATGTCGAAGTCATTTTACCTTGGGAATTACGACAACGCATGAAAGAAGATATTCAGCAAACTTGGGAGCTTTATAAGAATGATGATGACTAATACGAACTCAACTACTAACTTGACAGAAATTACATCTCGCTTTGATGAAGCCTTAGTTTATGCCACGCAATTGCATCGCCATCAACGGCGTAAAGTCGGAGGAACCCCCTATATTGCTCACCTACTGAGTGTAACAGCTTTAGTCTTAGAAGATGGCGGAGACGAAGATGAGGCGATCGCGGCTTTACTCCATGATGCAGTGGAAGATCAAGGTGGTGCAGAAACCCTAGCCGAAATTCGAGAACGCTTTGGGGAAACTGTGGCAGAGATTGTTGATGGTTGCAGTGAGTCTGAAGTTAAACCGAAACCACCATGGAAAGAACGGAAAGAAAACTTTCTTGAAAATCTTCGTCACGCCTCACCGCAGGTGTATCGAGTAACGATGGCTGATAAACTCCACAATGCACGATGTATGCTTCAAGAGTATCAAAACTCAGGAGAACAAATCTGGAATCAATTTCGTGGCGGGAAGGAAGGAACTCTGTGGTTTTTTAACGCCATTTTGGCGATTTCACCTCCTGTTTCAACCCAGCTAAGAGATCAACTGGAACAGGTTGTTCAGTGTTTAACTGAATCTAATTAAAGATGGAAACCCTTTATTCCACCCCCTTGGGAACATAGCAAATGTAGCAACAGAGATCGCGTTCCCAAGGGGAAAGGGGTTTAAGAATTATGGTAAGCCAACCCAAACGTTTCCGCACTCCTCTGGTTTCTCAAGGTTCTTTTGAATCTTCTTTTGATTTAGCAGAATGGACTGCCATTGGTACGTCTGTAGGAGGCTCTGTTTTAGGAATCTTACTCCAACAAGGAATTGTTGCTATTTCTTCTCTATATCTTGGACTCAGTTTCTTGAACCGTCATCGTACTGAACAAAAAATAGAACAACAAGCCAATTACATTCAACAACTCAAAGAATATCAAAAACAAACTGCCACTTGTTCTGAAGTTAAAGGATTGCAAAAACAAATTGAGGTTGCTAACTCTAACACTAATCAACAATTACAAAGTCTTCAGACTCTGCAACAAGGAATTAATTCCTTACAAGATTCTCCAGTTAATTGGGAACAACTACAAAGCCAAGTTGAAAACCTTCAAACAACCCTTAATACTTACTTATCTAATTCGACTCCCTCTACGACAACTCCTGTAGAAGGACGCGGTCGTGTTGCTATCTTTATTGATCATGGAAACTTAGAACATACTGCTAAGTTTTTAGGAATCAAAATTGACTATGAATCTTTACTAAAACAATTACAACAAGATGCTCCTTTAGCTGGGGCTTGGTTGCACATTGCTGTTAATACCAAATACAGCAGACAAAATTCCTTCCTAAATGCCTTAACTGACAAGGGCTATCAAATTGTTCAAAAAGACAAAATCACCCGTAATGACGGCTCTTGTAAAGGTGATATTGATGTAGAATTAGCTCTCAATTTAATTACTTTGGGTTACCAAGACCAATATGATACTGCTGTTTTAGTCAGTGGTGATGGCGATTTTACCTGTGCTGTCGAACAAGTTCAGGCTCAAGGGAAAAAAGTAGAAGTGGTCAGTATTTCAAATCATACTAGTAACAAATTAAAAGATGTCGCTAATCGCTATATTTCCCTAAAAGACATTCAAAATCAAATTTCTTACTAGTTACTAATTAAAAATCAAGCAAGATTGGGGAGTTTTGATTACTCCCCAATTGCTTTGCAACGAGCAGATTTCCATCCCTCGGCAGGGATTAGTTAATTGGAACAGGTGACCGTTGAGGTCATGATGGTTGATGTCTAT
>JAHEOB010000320.1 GCA_018610095.1 Halothece sp. MAG | reverse complement strand
CGTTGCTACCACGATCCTGATAGCAAAGGGATTAAACTTTACTTCCATAGCGTGATGGCTGCTGGCTTAATTCGCGCTTGGAATTTAGGCAATCTTGCCCATGATCAACAACTTCCCAACGTTGTCTTTAGCGTCAGTGAACGGTTCCAATTTGCTTTTCTAGAAGGATATTTTCTTGGTGATGGTACAATTGGCGATTCTCATATCTCATTTACGACAAATGGGAAACATCTCAAAGATGGTTTACTGTATCTGTTTGGTCAATTAGGCTTAATTGCAACCACGACCGAACATCCGCCCACTGCAAACGCAAGCATTCAAACACGTCATCCTTATTACACGATTAGCATCTGCCAAAAAGAGCAGCTAGCTAATTGTCAGCAAATTTGGCAACGTCATCACAAGGCAAACCAATTAGTCGATTATATTGCCAAACCGAGACAACACAAGCCAGATTATTTTGCCATTAGTGATGATTTGATGGCGTTACAAGTGATTGATAATCAACAAGTGGAACTGACGGGAGATTATGTGTATGATTTCTCAGTCGAAGGCGATGAAAACTTTATCTGTGGCGTTGGTGGCCTTTGTGCCCACAATACGGACGCCGATGTTGATGGCGCTCACATCCGAACTTTACTGTTAACCTTTTTCTATCGCTATCAAAAAGCCCTGATTGAACAAGGGTATGTTTATATTGCTTGCCCTCCCTTATATAAAGTGGAACGAGGGAAAAAACATTATTACTGCTACAGCGATCGCGAAATGCAGAATCTGATCAAAGAGTTCCCTGAAAATGCTAACTATAGCCTGCAACGCTTTAAGGGGTTAGGGGAAATGATGCCCTTACAACTTTGGGAAACCACCATGAATCCTGAAACACGAACCCTGAAAAAAGTAGAAATAGAAGATGCAGCGGAAGCAGATCGCATCTTTACTGTCTTAATGGGAGATCGCGTTGCCCCTCGTCGCGAATTTATCGAAGCCTATGGTCCCCAACTCAACATTACCGAATTAGATATTTAAAGATTGCTTACTGTTGGTTCATAATTTGGTATTGGTTTCCATTAGTAACCAATTGCCAATCATCATGTCTTACTTATGGTGCAACGCTACGTCCGAGTTAAAACCACCCAAGGGCAAACTTACTATGGCATTTTGCAACTGGATCGCAGTGTTCAAGTGTTAGATGCCCCTGCTTGGTTGGGGGGAAAAGCTACGAAATTAACATTAGAACCTGAAACGTATCAATTACTGGCCCCTTGTGCCCCAACAAAAATTATTGGAGTGGGGAAAAATTATCCGCAACATGCTGAAGAAATGGGGGGAGAACCTCCCCAAGAGCCTTTAATTTTTTTGAAACCTCCCACCGCTGTCACCGCCCACCAACAACCGATTTACTATCCGCCCGTCACGGAACACGTGGAATACGAAGGAGAATTAGCCTTTGTCATTGGCGAACGGACGCGCTATTGCCAGCAAAAACAAGCTCGCAGCAAAATTTGGGGTTATACCATTGCCAATGATGTCACTGCCAGAGATTTACAACGCACCGATGGTCAGTGGACTCGTGCCAAAGGATTTGATAGCTTTTGTCCCCTAGGTCCTTGGATGGTTCGTGATTTAAGTGCTGGGGCGAAAATACAAACGTTTCTCAATCATCACCAGCAACCCCAACAATCGGCTTTCATCAACGAAATGACCTTTTCTGTGGATTATTTATTATCTTATATTTCTCAGATTATGACCTTAGTGCCAGGGGATGTTATTTTAACAGGAACCCCTCAAGGGGTAGGGGCTATGGAAATTAGCGATCGCGTTCGCATCGAAGTTGAAGGCATTGGCTCGTTAGAAAATGATTTATTGAGTGCGGAGAATGCTTAATCACGCTCAAGTTAGAATGTGAGTGTTAATTTTACTGCTGCGATCGCGCCCAAATCAAGGTATCATCTACGGTATTGTCTTCTCTATGGCATGACCGATCCTGATTAAAAAGGAATCGGATTTGTGGGCGATAATCACTCTAAAAATTGGATGAATCAGAACGAAACCTATATCACGCATCCCACGTTTGGCTTACTCTATCGGGTTTGTGTCGTTGAGCCCAGTCAAGAAATTTTTACCACCTTGTACGCTCAACGTCTTTTCTTTTTGGTAACTGTAAATGACAAGGGCGTTACCTTTGAGCCGAAAACTCGTGACGAAGCTCGTTCCATTGTCGAAAGTCGGTTACGAAAATTGCGTCGTCAAGGCGCCAAACAAGAATATCAGCAGTTAAATGACATCTATCAACGCTTTTTTCAATGACTGGTAACATTACAAAACGCATTGAAGAAATTCGGAATACCTTACCGCCCCAGGTGCGATTAATTGCGGTAACCAAAACGGTTTCAGTGGCGGCAATGCAACAAGCCTATGATGCAGGCATTCGTGATTTTGGAGAAAATAAAATTCAAGAAGCCCTTGCCAAACAAGAACAATTAAAAGCCTACACCGATATTCGTTGGCATTTTTTGGGGCATTTGCAAACCAATAAAGCCAAACTTGCCTTACAGCATTTCCACTGGATTCATACCTGCGATCGCGCTAAACTTGTGAAACGACTCGATCACTTACTGCAGCAATTAGAGATTACTCCCCCAAACCTATTACTACAAGTTAAACCTTTAGCTGATCCCAATAAATATGGTTGGACCATTCCAGAGTTATTAGAAGTCCTTCCTACTTTTCAACAGTATCAGTCTCTTCCCATTAAAGGATTAATGACGATTCTGCCCCTCAATATTTCTTCCCAGCAAGCGCAAGTTGGGTTTGAAAAAGTTCGTGATTTAGCTCAACAAATCGAACAAACCCATCTTCCCAATGTCACTATGGAAGAACTATCTATGGGGATGTCAGATGATTATCCCCTAGCCATTGAAGCAGGGGCAACCATGATCCGTTTAGGACGAACCATTTTTGGGGAACGCTCCAATTGAGATTGAAAAATCTTAGTAAAATTGTGTTTTTGGCGCGATCGCAATTTAAATTAATATGAAATTCTAGAAAGCATGGGCTAGAGTGATCATGATGAACCATCATTACTGGTCATTTTGATAAACTGAAAGCAACCTCAAGTTAATTGCTGATGGTTTCCTTAACATGAAAAACTAATTAATAGTAGAAATAAATCAGGAGAAAAACTGTGAGTAGCATATTTAACAAATTAAGAGATTTCGTAAGTGTAAATGAGCCAGAAGAGGATCCTCTTGCAGACGAGCTCGATGAGCGAGAAATGGAAACTGCTAGCTATAGCAATCAACAAATGACACCTCCTCTGCCCAATGAGCCTCAAAGCCGTTATAGCTCAACCCAAGCATCAAATCGTTTCTCCTCAGAAAGCCGAGAAAGCACTACCCCTTCTTCCAAAAGTAATGTGATTGGGATGCCTGGGACTAATAATAGCCTTAATGAAATTATTGTCTTTGAACCCCACTCCTTTGAAAAAATGCCGGAGGTAATTCAAGCTCTTAGGGAGCGCAAAACGGTGGTTCTTAACTTAAATATGATGGAACCAGATGATGCCCAACGGGCGGTTGACTTTGTGGCAGGTGGCACTTACGCCATTGATGGTCATCAAGAGCGAATTGGTGAAAGCATCTTTCTGTTTACACCCAATAGCGTTAATGTTAGCACTGAGTCGGATAATCAACCCAGTCTCACTTCTGGAGAGACAACCACTTCCCAGAGTATTTCTCAAATGAGTGCTCCCGCGCAAAATTGGGAAGACTCCGATGAGTTAATGGCGCAATAATGAGCCGAACAGAAATGTTCCATGATTGGGAGAGGACCCATTTTGGTTTCTCTCCAATTTTTCCTGTCGAAATTGCTAGTTAATGGAGTTGAATTTCAAAAGTGTCTGTACAGTTTGGAATCATCGGTGGCGGGGTCATGGGTGAAGCCATTTTATCCCGTCTGCTTGAGCAACAAATTTATTCCCCGGAAACCGTTTTAGTCAGTGACCCTTCCCCAGAGAGACGAGAAGCCCTAGCACAACGCTATCAAGTGGAGGTAACTGAGAGTAATCGCCAAGTGATGGAATCCACCACTGAGGTGTTGCTGTTAGCGGTGAAACCTCAAGTGTTACCTCGGATTGAAGCCGATTGGGATAGTGTGAAAGAAAAATTAGAGCATCGTCCCTTATTAATTTCGATTTTGGCAGGGATTCCCATTTTACGCCTCAAAGCAGGTTTAGATCCCCTACCTGTGGTACGGGTGATGCCTAATACCAATGCTACGGTGGGGGCGGGTATGAGCGCGATCGCGCCTAGTTCTGGCTTACGTTCCGAACAATTGCAGCTTGCTAAAACCATCCTTGGGGCAGTGGGTGAAGTTGTCGAAGTTCCTGAAACTGCTATGGATGCGGTAACAGGAGTGTCAGGATCAGGACCCGCTTATGTAGCACTATTAGTGGAATCATTAGCGGATGGGGGCGTTGCTTCTGGTTTATCTCGGGAGGTGGCGTTACAGTTAGCCATGCAAACCGTTTTGGGAACGGCGACGCTTTTACAAGAAGAACAACTCCATCCAGCCCAACTCAAAGATCGGGTGACTAGCCCAGGAGGAACAACCATTTCTGGGGTTGAGGCTTTAGAAACAGGCGGTTTCCGAGCAGCAGTCATGAAAGCCGTTAAAGCAGCGATGACACGAGCGAAAGAACTGGGTAGTCAATAAAACCTCTCCCCTATGATGGATACTACTCAAAATCGTTATGAGTATGATATAGTTAGAATCGTTCGTAAACCTTGCAGTTAAGGAGTATCTGCCATGAACGAAGGATGTCTCAGAGTCGGACAACAAGCACCTGACTTTTCTGCCACCGCCGTCGAAAATCAAGAGTTTAAAACCATTAAACTCTCCGACTATCGTGGGCAGTATGTGGTATTGTTCTTTTATCCTTTAGATTTTACCTTTGTTTGCCCCACTGAAATTACCTCCTTCAGCGATCGCGCTCAAGAATTTAAGGATGTTAATGCACAAATTCTAGGCGCTTCAGTGGATAGCGAGTTCTCCCACCTCGCTTGGATTCAAACGGATCGTAAAAACGGTGGCGTTGGCGACTTAAATATTCCGCTGGTTTCCGATATCAAGAAAGAAATCAGCAGTGCCTACAACGTGCTTGATCCCGAAGCAGGTGTGGCTCTGAGAGGCTTATTTATCATCGATAAAGAAGGCATTATCCAACACGCAACGGTTAATAACCTTGCCTTTGGGCGCAACGTTGATGAAGTATTACGCACGCTGCAAGCTATCCAGTATGTGCAACAGCATCCCGATGAAGTTTGCCCCGAAGGCTGGAAACCTGGTGATAAAACCATGAATCCTGATCCTGTTAAATCCAAAGTTTACTTCGCTTCTGTTAATTAAGAAACCGATTTAAATTCCTTGGCTATATCTCCCCCTTCTTTTGAGGGGGGAAATATTTGTCAGTTCATTCGGT
>JAHEOB010000319.1 GCA_018610095.1 Halothece sp. MAG | reverse complement strand
CATCAAGCTTACTGGAGTTTAGTTATTTACTTTGCTGAGAAGCAAACATTAAATTGGCTAATTTATAAGCAACTCTTGCACCAACATTGCCATCCCATTCATGGTGAGGATTATTCAAATCGGGAGACACTTCACATAAGTCACAACCAATAATTTGTTTTCCTGCTTGTACTAGCTTTTCGATTAAATAAATTGCCTGATTAAAATCCAATCCCCCAGGAACCGGGGTTCCGGTATTTGGACACAAATAAGGATTTAAGCCATCGACATCAAAGCTAATATAAACCTGTTGCGGTAACCTAGCAATAATTTCTTGACATTGATTTAACCAGGAATAACCTGAATAAGCGTTTTCTTTAAGTTGCCAATCACTAAACCACTGAATCCGTTGATCCTGTTTTGCTTGTTCAAATTCTCCTTGAGAATAATCACGAACGCCTACTTGAATTAAATGAGAAATTTCGGGATGTTTCATGACATTGTGCATAATTGAAGCATGGGAATAGCTAAATCCTTCATAGGCATTTCTTAAATCGGCATGAGCATCAATTTGTAAAATGCCATATTCGCCATAGTGATCAATTAAGGCTTGGATGTAGCCTAAGGGAACACTATGATCACCACCAATTAATACCACTAATTTGTTTTGCTTTAGTAAAGAATTAGTTTCCTGATAAACCCATTGATTTAATTTTTTCGATTCGTAATTGACAAAGTTTAAATCAGGTTGAATTGTATTATTTTGATAATTTCCCCCTGTTTCTTGATATTCAATAATTCGCTTAGCAACGTCTCTAGTTTCATCATTTTTTGCTTGAATTTCAGGATTAACTGGAATCGTATAATGGCCGATTTGCCATGCTTTTTCCACATAAGAATCAGTGGGTTCTAATTGAATGGAGGCATCAATAATGGTTTGGGGGCCACGGGCAGTTCCTTCCCCATAAGAAGTTGTCACATCCCACGGTACAGGAAAAAAAACAATATTGGCTTGTTCTAGAGAATAAGGGAACCCTAAAAATTGACCATTGCGACGAGAAACATCATCGGGATCAACGGTAAATGAAGGTTTCATATTTTTAATTTGCTTCTTACACGATTAATTAAGATTGTCATCTCAGGTAATCTTAACCAGATTGCAACGGTGTAAAATACTCCTAGCGCGATCGCGCTACTGATTAACAGTTCACCGAATTCCAATAATAAGTTATCACGTCCGAGCCAATTGACCCAAACTTGACTCGTTCCCAAACAAGCCATTCCTGCTAGTACAGTGCCACCAATTAAAATTAACAGGATTTTACCCCAATGCAGTAACGGAAGTCCTTGTAAGCGATTATTTAAAACCCATAACATCACTGCCATGGATGTCAGATTAACACCAATTGTGGAGAAAACTAGTCCTGGTGTTTGGAACAAATTGATGAAAAGATAATCTAAAACAGCGTTCAATACAATGTTAAAAAGACTAATTTTAAAAGGCGTATTACCATCCCCAAGGGCATAAAAAACCCGAACTAAGACATCTCGTCCTAAATAAAAAAACATCCCTAATCCATAAGCAGCTAACACGGGTGCAACCAATTGGGCAGCCGCTTCATCAAATGCATACCGTTGATAAATTAACTGTACAATAGGAACCGCTAAGGTGATAAAAATAGCTGTTAAGGGTAGCATAGTTAGTGCCGAAAGTAATAATCCTTGACGGATTCTTTCCTTTAATTCTTCCCAATTTTCTGGGGCAGCTAAACGAGAAAAAACAGGTAACATGGGCACTAAAATCATATTAGAAATAATGCCTAATGGGGTTAAAACTAATAGATTTCCATATCTTAAAGCAGCAGCAGCATTGGGAATAAAAGAAGCAAACCAAAGATCGGTATAAACATTAATATGCAGCATCCCGGAAGAAAGGGTAGCAGGTGTCATGATCCGCAACACTTCCTTTACCCCAGGATGAGAAAATTGAAATCGGAGACGAAATTTTCCTAGCCCCGATCGCGCTTGGGCAAATAATTGGGCTAACCATTGTAATAACGCCCCCAATAAGGTTCCCCCAGCTAATACCATTCCCCCTAACCAAGCATAGTCAGGGTTTAAAATATCTTCTCCCAAATACAGGGCAAGGACACCCAAGCTACCAATTACCGCTAAACTGGAAAATAAGGGACTAATTCCCGGTAGCCAATATTGATCCGCAGCGTTCAAAGTACCAAAACCAATGCCAATTAATCCTGCCAACACTGCCATGGGGGCCATAATTTGTAATTGACGAATGGCAATTTGACGCACTTGTTCCCCATTTTCGGTTTCGGTTAATCCTGGGGCAACTAAATCAATAAAAACAGGGGCAAAGATAATTAATAAAATGGCGATAACAATTAATACACCACTAACTAATGTGGTAACGGTTTCCACTAAAACGGCTGATTCGGACTTTTTTCGTTTGGATAAAACACTGACTAAGGCGCTATGAAAAGGCCCATTAATGCCTCCTAATAAAATCAGTAAAAACCCAGGAATAATATAAGCATAATTATAAGCATTATAAACTGGCCCTACCCCAAAGGCAGCAGCAATCACTTGTTCTCGAACTAAGCCGAAAACCTTACTAATGAACGTAGCAACGGCAACAATTCCTGCGATTTTTGTTAGTGACCGACCCGAGGTTTGATTTTCTGACACAATAATTCCTAATGTTTATTCTTGATTCCTAAAACCTTCTATGACAACCTATCAGTGAAGTCGTTAACCAAAAACATCATAGTAAAACCCATCTCGCAAACCAACCCGTTTACAGTTCCATGGCAATATATTGCTAAATTGATTATCGTAGGATATCGCTACTCATTATTATTAAGGACAGATAACCATGCGACTATCTCAGATGCTATTGGATACCCTTCGGGAAACCCCCTCCGAAGCGGAAATTCCTAGCCATAAACTGCTGTTGCGGGCAGGTTATATTCGTCGCATTGGCAGTGGGCTTTATGCGTATCTCCCTCTGATGTGGCGAGTTCTCAATAAAATTTCTCAAATTATCCGTGAAGAAATGGATGCCACTGGGGCACAAGAATGTTTACTGCCACAGTTGCAACCCTCAGAACTCTGGGAAGAATCGGGGCGTTGGGAAACCTACACCAAAGCCGAGGGAATTATGTTTGCCCTCATTGACCGACAACAGCGACAATTGGGACTGGGTCCCACTCATGAGGAAGTGATCACGGCGATTGCTAGAGACAGTATTCGTTCCTATCGGGAACTGCCCCAAAATTTATACCAAATTCAAACCAAGTTTCGGGATGAAATTCGCCCCCGTTTCGGGTTAATGCGGGGACGAGAATTTATTATGAAAGATGCTTATTCCTTTAATAGTGATCCCAGCAGTTTAGAAGAAACCTATAACCAGATGGCAAAAGCTTATGCTAACATTTTGCGTCGCTGTGGCTTAAGTTTTACTGCCGTCGAAGCTGATACTGGGGCAATTGGCGGTTCGGCGTCACAAGAGTTTATGGTGTTAGCAGAGTCGGGAGAAGATGAAGTCCTCTACACCGAAGATGGGCAATATGCCGCCAATATTGAAAAAGCAGTTTCAATTCCCCCTGATGCGGAACCTTCCCCTTTTTCCGAATTTGAAAAACGAGACACGCCCAATACTCCCACCATTGCCAGTCTATGTGAGTTTCTAAACTGTTCCCCGACTACGGTGGTGAAAAATGTTCTCTACGAAGCCCTATTTGATAATGAAACCGTCGTGCCAGTATTAGTTAGTATCCGTGGCGATCAAGATGTTAATGATGTGAAATTAACCAATACCCTCTCCAATATGGCATCTCATTACGGTGCTAAAGAATTAATGGGGTTAAATGTTGCCGATGAAGATGTACAGAAAAAATGGGCTGCCAAAGCCCTACCATTAGGCTATATTGCCCCCGATTTATCGGATGAGTATATTAAACCAAGTGATAAGATTGAACCAAAATTTCTCCGTTTAGCAGATGAAACGGTTACTAATCTCAAAAACTTTGTCACCGGTTCTAATGAAACAGGATGCCACGTTGTTGGCGCCAATTGGGGAGAACAATTTAGTTTACCTGAAACAGTGGTGGATTTGCGAGAAGCCCAAGCGCGCGATCGCGCCGTTCATGATCCAGAACAACCATTGCAATTTGCCCGGGGCATTGAAGTAGGGCATATTTTCCAACTGGGCACCAAATATTCCCAAGCCATGGATGCCACCTACACTAACCGTGACGGCAAAGAAGTTCCCATCCATATGGGTTGTTATGGGATTGGGGTTTCCCGCTTAGCCCAAGCAACGGTGGAACAATCCTACGATGACGACGGCATTATTTGGCCGTTAGCCATTGCCCCCTATCAAGTGATTATTACCGTTCCCAATATGAATGACACCCAACAAGCCCAAGTGGCGCAAGAACTGTATAATGATTTATTAACCGCTGGCGTTGAAGTCTTATTAGACGATCGCGAAGAACGGGCAGGGGTAAAATTCAAGGATGCCGATTTAATTGGGATTCCCTACCGTTTAGTTACTGGGCGATCGCTGCAAGATGGTAACGTAGAGATCATCAAACGGGCTGACCGTTCCTCTCACAACGTGCCCATTTCCGATGTCGTAACCACCCTCATGCAATGGCTAACTAACTAATTATGGAACCCCCTCTGGAACGCATCCGCCTTTCTAAAAGCGGTCGTGATCAACTGATTAAACTGAAACGTTATACCAAAATCGAACAGTGGAACATTTTGTGTCGTTGGGGATTTTGTCGTTCTCTAGCCGAACCAACGCAACCCTCAATCGTTCCCATTCCTGCTGATAGTAACTTAGAACTTACTTGGCGGGTGTTTGGGGGGGAAATTGCCGACTTATTACTGCTTGCCCTTAAGCAACGGTGTTATCAAGATGGTTTGGAAACGGATGACGAAACCCTTGCCCAACAGTTGCGGTTACATCTACACCGTGGCATTAGTTATTTAGCTGGCGATCCCAACTTAAAAAGTATTGAAGATTTATTATCTCT
>JAHEOB010000318.1 GCA_018610095.1 Halothece sp. MAG | reverse complement strand
GTAATGTTTGTAATTGAGTATAAGGTAAAAGCTAAAAAACACCAATACGCCGCCATTGATGAGGCGATTCGGACAACTCAATTTGTTCGCAATAAGTGTCTCCGTCATTGGATGGATCATCAAGGTGTTAACAAGTATGACCTGAGTAAACTGTGTAAGCAGTTAGGAAATGAGTTTGACTTTGCCAAAAAACTCAATTCACAAGCAAGACAAGCTGCCTCTGAACGTGCTTGGTCTGCTATCCATCGCTTTTATCAGAATTGTAAAGCGGGAATTAAAGGCAAGAAAGGATATCCCCAGTTCCAAAAAAATAACCGTAGCGTTGAATACAAAGCAACGGGATGGAAACTTGATGTTAATACCAAAAAACATATCACTTTTACTGATAAAAACAACATCGGTCGAGTTAAGTTGATTGGTAGTCGGGATATCTACTTTTATTCTCCAGACCAAATTAAACGGGTACGACTGGTTAGACGCGCGGACGGCTATTATTGCCAACTGTTAATCAATGTAGAAGTTAAAGAGGAACTAGAGCCAACTAAGAAAACCATCGGGTTAGATGTTGGTTTAGAGTCTTTCTATACTAATTCTGATGGTCACAAAGAACCAAATCCTCGTTTCTTTAGAGAAGGGGAACAGAAGTTAAAAAGGCTTCAACGCCGCGTCTCTAACAAGCAAAAAGGTTCATTTAATAGAAGAAAAGCTAGACAGAAGTTAGGAAAAGCACATTTAAGAATAAGTAGGCAGCGTAAAGAACACGCAAAGAGACTGGCGCGTTGCGTTATCCGATCTAACGATTTGGTAGCCTATGAAAACTTAAAAGTGTCTAACATGGCCCGTAACCACTGTCTAGCTAAATCAATTTCAGATGTTGGCTGGTATCAATTTCGAGTCTGGTTAGAGTATTTTGCTGACAAGTTTGGGAAAGTAACAGTGGCTGTTCCTCCTCAATATACAAGTCAAGAATGCTCTAGCTGTGGTCGGATTGTTAAAAAGTCTTTGTCAACTAGAACCCACGCTTGTGAGTGTGGAGCGAAGTTAGACAGGGATGAAAATGCTGCCATTAACATTTTGAGAGAAGGACTCCGTACGCTAGGGCATAGCGAAACGGCTGGCTTCGAGCCAGAATCAACGCTTGGGGAGAGCTCCGCCTCTACTCTGTCTGACAGTTCAAGTAGCTGTTTGACGGAGCAAGCGGACTCGTCTGCTGACCTAGTGTCAGTGGTTAGAACCAAGAATCCCCTCGCCTTTTAGGCAGGGGAGTGTCAACCGATTGATGCAATGATCCTTAACAATAAGCTATAAGGAAACTAGACTGATTAATAAAAAAAAGGTAGATTATGCCTGATAGTAAACTCGCTCTAACCCAAGAAAACGTGGAACAAGTTCTCGAAGAACTACGCCCCTATCTCATGGCTGATGGTGGTAACGTCGAACTGATGGACATTGAAGGGCCAGTTGTGAAATTAAAACTACAAGGGGCTTGTGGCTCTTGCCCCAGTTCGGCAATGACGCTGAAAATGGGAATTGAGCGTCGCCTGCGAGAATTTATCCCTGAAATTGCAGAAGTAGAACAAGTAGAAGCTTAATGGTTAACGTTTGATAGCCAGCCCTCTCCTAGCTGCTGTTGGGAGAGGGTATTTTTGTGGGAAAATCGTCAATGATAAGCGAAATAGCATCATTAGCAGTGTAATAACCATCAACAATGTTAAATAATTCGGAAACACTTGCTACCAGTGCCATTCTTCTAATCGCGATCGCGGTTTTGGTATGGGGATTTAACCGCGCCCGCCCTTATGGCAAAATTGGGATTCTCTCTTGGTTACAATCCGTGGTTTTAATGGCGCCTTGGCTATTATTTTTTACCCTATTTGCAGCAGGGATTTATTTAAATTTGGTGGGGGTTTTAATTTTATTGGTAGCTTCCACTGCCATGTATATTTATCTGGGGCGACGTCTCCGTGCTGAAGGTCAAGATGTCATCCTGCGCCAACAAGCTAATGAACGGTTAAAGGAACAACAACAAACCTCTGTTGAAGAAACCTCAAACCAAGAAACCACTCCCGAGAGTAAACCGCCCATTCCAGAACAAGACCTGCAAACCATTAAAGGCATTTTTGGGATTGATACCTTCTTTAGTACCGAAACCATTCCCTATCAAGATGGTGCCATTTTCAAAGGGAATTTACGAGGCGATCCTGAGACAGTCTATAATGAACTTTCCAATAATTTAAAAGAAGCGTTAGGGGAGAAATATCGTCTCTTTTTAGTGGAGAGTCCTGAGAATAAACCCGTGGTTGTGGTGTTACCAAGCACTAATGATCCACAACCAAGTACCATGGGGCAAAATATCTTGGCAGTGATTCTGATGGTGGCAACTGCCGTCAGTAGCGTGGCAGCTTTTAGCTTTTTATTAGGCTTTGATATCTTTAGTAACCTCGAACGATGGAATGAAGCCTTACCTTTTGCGTTTGCTCTGTGGATGATTTTAGGGGCTCATGAATTAGGGCATCGTTTGATTGCTCGACGCTATGGCATTCGTCTCAGCTTACCTTTTTTCATTCCCAGTTTACAAATTGGTACCTTTGGGGGGATTACTCGCATTGAGTCCTTATTACCATCACGCACCATCCTATTTGAATTAGCGTTTGCTGGACCAGCAGCTGGTGGCGTCGTTTCCTTATTGATGTTAGTAATAGGGTTAATTTTGTCCCAACCAGGGAGTTTATTTCAAGTCCCCACCGAATTTTTCCAAGGCTCAATTTTAGTGGGTTCCTTGGCAAAAGTGGTCTTAGGGTCACAGTTAGAAGAATCGGTGGTAGATGTGCATCCCTTAACGGTCATTGGTTGGCTGGGATTAGTAATTAATGCCCTCAATTTAATGCCTGCTGGTCAATTAGATGGGGGTCGCATTGTTCAAGCCATTTATGGACGGAAAACAACTCGCATAACCACGGTGGTGACATTGGTTGTGTTAGGGATTGTTGCCATTATTAATCCCAGTAATCCCATTCCCTTATATTGGGGAATTTTAATTCTATTTTTGCAACGTAGTTTAGAACGTCCCAGTCTGAATGAGTTAACCGAACCTGATGATGCAAGGGCAGGATTAGCGCTATTGGCACTATTTTTAATGCTTGCAACGTTGATTCCTTTGAGTCCTGCTTTAGCTGGCAAATTAGGCATTGGGCTGTAGGCTTATGTCAAGATCAAAATTGGTGAGAGTTATTAAAACAAAAGCGTGGAAATCACTTTTTTAGGAACAAGTTCAGGAGTCCCAACGCGATCGCGCAATGTGTCTAGTGTGGCTCTCCGTTTGCCTCAAAAGGCTGAAATTTGGCTTTTTGATTGCGGCGAAGGCACACAACATCAACTGCTGCGTAGCGATTTGAAAACCTCTCAGATTCGCCGTATTTTTATTAGCCACATGCACGGCGATCATATCTTTGGTTTAATGGGATTACTGGCCAGCATTGGTTTAGCAGGGGGACAAGGGCAAGTGGATCTTTATGGGCCACCGGAGTTAAAAGATTATATTAAGGCCTGTTGTCATTATTCACAAACCCATTTTGCCCAACGGGTTCAAGTTCATGCTGTCGAACCAGGGGTGGTGTTTGAAAATGAGGAGTTTACGGTGAGTTGCAATTTGCTCAAACACCGGATTCCTGCCTTTGGTTATGCCATTACTGAAAAAGATCGTCCCGGACGCTTTAATGTGGAAAAAGCCAAGGCGTTAGGCATTCCCCCCGGTCCCATTTATGGTCGATTAAAACAAGGGGAAACCATTGAGTTAAATGGTCGCCGTATTTCTGGTAAGGACTTATGTGAACCGGATGAACCGGGGCGCAAAGTAGTTTATTGTACTGATACCATTTTTACTGAAAATGCTGTGGCATTAGCGGAAAAAGCAGATGTCCTAATTCACGAAGCAACGTTTGCCCACCAAGATTCAGAAATGGCATTTGAAGGACTCCATTCCACCTCCACCATGGCAGCCCAAGTGGCACTAGAAGCTCAGGTAAAACAACTAATTATGACCCATTTTAGTCCCCGTTATGCCCCTGGTAATCCCTTACAATTAAATAATTTATTAGCAGAAGCACAAGCGATTTTTCCTGATACTTGTTTGGCTTATGACTTTATGGAATATCAAGTGCCTCGCAATCGCGATCGCGCCTTAGTTTAGTCAACCATTAACCTTATTTTTTCTTCTTCCCAAAGACTCCCCCTAATAGTCCTGATTGCTTCTTAGATTTAGATTTTTTAGTGGCACTTGCTTTGCCATTGTTATCTGATTTAGCAGAGGTTTGACGGTCTATAAACTGTTTCGCTTTTTGGGCGGTTTCATTATCGGGATCAAATTCTAGGGCTTTATTAATATGAGGTTTCGCCATTGTCAGTTGCCCCTGTTGAATGTAAGTCCATCCTAATAAGCCATGGGCTTGACTATTTTTGGCATTCATTTTTAAGGCTTCTCGTAATTCCATTATCGCGTGGCTATAATCCTTTTTGTCGAGAAATTGCTTGCCTCGACGGATATAAGCATCACTGGGACTAGGAGTGGGTTGTTGTTGCGAGGACTGCTGGGGTTGAGTTTGCTTAGCAGCTTCGCCAGAGGAGTCTGCTGGGGGATGGCTTTGTTTTCCCTGTGCTGAAGCAACTTTTTGACCTTGTAACTTACCACTTTTCTGACTTAAATAAACCAGATTTAATTCACTAATTAATGCAATCCGCTCTAAACTTTTACTAATGACTTTATATTCTTCTTTGGCAAGTTCATGTAAATATTGTCGATAAAGCCGGTCTAGATCGTTTCCTGCTTGTGCTAACTCTTTGGCAGTTTTACTTTTTAAAGGAAGCTCGGATTTTTGGGCTAACTGGTTCCCTAAATTATCTAAAATTAACAAATGGTCTTTGCGAGCAGACTCATTCTTAAATAACTGCTCATAAGCTGGATTGACAAAGTTAGATAAAATTTTATCGGCTAATTCTTCTTCCTCTTGACTCTCCAATTTTCGGACATCAGGAAAAAGGATACGAGTATTTTTCATATATCGTTTGCGAACTTCATTAGGGGAACTACCAATGGGAACACCAAGAATCGCATGATAGTCTGTAATATTAAAGTAAAATAGTCCGCATTTAATGGGTGGAATTTTAACCATAAGATACTCCTTAAGTAGCTGACAGAAAAGGCTACTTCTATTCTCAGTAATTATACCAATTTAACTGCCAATCAAAAAAATTGCATCCCCTCCATCGGATTGAAAATGATTATCATAATCATTGAAATTGGTCACACAAACACAATGAGTATTATTATTATTCCCAAATTTCCCCTAAAATTTAACTGCCAAGAGCGCGAGAACATAACTCCCGCGCTATAACCGAAGGTTTAGCGTCGGGATATCCTCACTTCCTCACTTCGTTGCGTCGCTGCGTTGGAGTCTCGCCGTCAATGCCCTGAGATTGACTTTACCATTGGTTTTGGTTGTGTTAAAATTTGGGGATGATTCTAAACTAAACCTATCGCATCTACCCGAATAAGCAACAATCAAAACTGCTGGAGGAGTGGTT
>JAHEOB010000317.1 GCA_018610095.1 Halothece sp. MAG | reverse complement strand
GGATTCAATCCTGCTAAAAAATCAGTTTCCACTGGCATAATTTTAAAATTTAGGCATTATTATATACGCTTGGCGTAACATTCTCTAGTTTGACACTCCGCCTTTCTAAAAGCAACGGGCAAAAGATTGCAACAAGCATGAATCCTAGTATCTAGATATAGAACCCACCGCTCAGAGTTAGTATTGATGCAGTTAGAGAATAAGCTAATAATCAGCTAGGTTCAAGCACGATGCGCGGTTTCCAAAAGCAACATCGCGCAATCCTCCCATCGAACACAAAATTTTCATTGATCCTGACAAATCACGGTGTTGATAATGAAAATGAACGAATCAAGCATCCAAGCCCCTGCTTAACTTCATGTGGCAAAACCTGATTGAAAGCCCCCTTTTTTCCGTTACTGTCTTATTACTGGTCGTACTGATTATCCCCCCCATTTTTGAACGACTCAAGTTACCGGGGTTAGTGGGATTAATCGCTGCTGGTATTTTTTTGGGATCGGATGGGTTAGGATTACTCGATCCTGAATCAGAGACCATGGAACTCCTGTCAGATGTGGGGAAAGTGTATCTGATGTTTGTGGCAGGGTTGGAAATTGATCTCAATGAATTTCAAAAATCTAAAGCAAAAGCAATTGGGTTTGGGATTACCACTTTTTTATTTCCCATTCTGACTGGGATGTCGGTGGGATTGTTGTTTGGTTATGACTTTAATGCTGCAATCGTTATGGGATCGTTGATGGCATCTCATACGCTACTGGGTTATCCCATTGTTACCAGTTTAGGCATTGAACGTAATCCTGCAGTGGTGGCAACGATTGGGGCAACCATTTTTACTGATATTACTTCCCTATTAGTCTTAGCGATCGCGATTTCGGTTCATCAAGGGGATTTTTCGACCTTTAGTTTAATCGTGCAATTAGTTGGCTTATTTGGCTATGCCATTTTGGTTCTGTTTGGTTTAGATTGGGCAGGAAAAGCCTATTTTCAGCGCACAGGGGATGAAGAAAGTAATCAGTTTCTGTTTATTTTATTAGCGTTATTTCTTGCCTCCGTCGGGGCAGAAATGATGCAGATCGATAAAATTGTCGGGGCATTTTTAGCCGGGTTAGCGGTCAATGATGTGGTAGGGCGTAGCCCAGTGGAAGAAAAAGTTATTTTTGTGGGCAGTACGCTGTTTATCCCCTTCTTTTTTGTGGGAATGGGATTACTGTTAGATGTTTCCAGTTTGGGAGAGACTTTAACCAATAACCTTGCCCTCACTGCAGCTTTAGTCGGGGGATTATTCGTCAGTAAAGCCTTGGCAGCCGCGATCGCGCGCTGGTTTTATCGCTTCACTTGGGCGGAAGGATTAACCATGTGGTCACTCTCCTTACCGCAAGTGGCTGCCACCTTAGCTGCTGCCTTAGCAGGATTAGAACAGGGATTATTTGATTCTGCCGTTTTCAATGCCGTCATTATGGTCATGTTGGTTACTGCTATTACTGGTCCCATTTTGACGCAACGGTTTGGTCGCCAGTTACAGTCGCCACGACAACAACAACAATCCACTCCCACCGCAACTTCCAGAACCTTTGTCACCTATCCCCCTTCCCGCGTCTTAGTGGCAGTATTTAATCCTGAAACAGAAAATTATTTAATGGAGATGGGGGCATTACTTGCCCGTCAGGGAGATGGCACCGTTATTTCCTTAGCAGTGGTTTTAGATGGATTCGGGTTGGAGCCCGATTTAGACAACGCCCAATCCCTGTTAGATTATACCGAACAATTAGGAAAGGAACTCGGCGTTCCCACCACCCCCATGTTGCGTTTAGACGATAATATCGCCCAAGGGATTACGCGCACCGCCCGAGAACAAAATGCCAACTGGATTGTCATGGGCTGGAGTCCCACAACGCTGCGACAACGCTTACTAGGAAGTACCATTGATGATGTTTTTTGCTCTGCCCATTGTCCTGTAGTGGTGACGAATCTAACAGAAGCCCCCACTGACATCAAATATATTTTAGTCCCTGTGGAAAACTTAAGCCCTCCCACTTGGCGAACTATTGAATTTGCCCAATTATTAGCTAAAAATAATAACGCAGATATCACCTTACTGCATGTGCTGGCAGAAAATCAATCTGAAACTGAAATCGAGGCATTTGAATACGCCTTAAAGGATTGGTTACTCTGGCACAACTTTGATCTACCCATTCATATTGAAACCATGGTGCATGATAATATTCCCAAAGCGATTGTCCACGTCTCTGAAAACTACGATTTAACTGTTTTACGGGCTCTACGTCGGCAAACCGCAGGGGGATTAGCAGTTAGTAATATTACCACCCGCATTATTGCTGATTTGCAAGGCTCTTTAGTTTTAGTCGCGGAACCGTTATGGTAATTGCGCGATATTTGCCGAATTAGTAAGTTTATTATGGAAACAATTAAATGTAATCTTTGTCAAGGAAATACCCAACTATTATATCGAGGAAGACATGGGGAATATTTTATCTGTCAACAATGTCGGGGCGTTTCTTTAGCTCCCAAATATTTTCCCACAAAACAAGCAGAAAAAGCTCGATATGAAACTCATAATAATGATGTCAAAGATGTTCGATATCAAAAATTTGTTTCTCCCATTGTCAATCGGGTATTAGCAGAGTGTTCCCCACAAGATAAAGGACTCGATTTTGGCTGTGGAACAGGTCCTGTGATTCGTTATCTTTTAACTCAAAAAGGCTATTGTCTCGAACAATATGATCCATTTTTTTGGGATGATCCAGAAGTTCTCAATCACACCTATGATTATATTGTTTGTTGCGAAGTGATTGAGCATTTTCATCAGCCTTATAAAGAGTTTAGCCGACTTTACTCCCTATTAAATTCAGGTGGAAAACTTTATTGTATGACTGAGTTGTTTAGGGAAGAAATTAAGTTTGAAAATTGGTCCTATCAAGATGATTTTACTCATGTTTTTTTCTATCATCCCGAAACGATTAAATGGATTCAAAAAGAATACGGGTTTGCTCATAGTGAGATTCAAGGAAGATTAATTATTCTAGAAAATTGAACCTCTCCCATCAATTCAAAGAATCTGATGGGAAATTCTCGCGTCATCAGGTCTAGATAAGACCTCAGCCTCATCCCTGAAACCATTGCCCTCAGCGAGCTTTCTTCCCATCGTTCCGACGGTACTTTCTCCTCGTTTTTTAACTAACATTGCTGCTGCTACATCTCTGTCCTGCTCATATCCACAATCAGAACATCGATGAACTCGTTGGGAAAGAGATTTTTTACCACAGTTAACACCACATTCGGGACAGATTTGACTCGTCCCATTAGCGTTCACCTTGGCAAAATAGACATCTCGTTTCC
>JAHEOB010000316.1 GCA_018610095.1 Halothece sp. MAG | reverse complement strand
CTAGATTTTAGAGCAAAACGTTGTGCCAATCATACTTCTCATAATAGCGCAATTTACAGGGATTGGCTACCCCGCCAATGCGCCTTATATCCCAGCGCTGATTTTTCAAATACAGCGTGGGACTTACGGCGCTTTAGTTAAATAACTATTATAGAAGAAGGGATCGCGCCTGAGGCAGCAAGTACAATGACCGATGCAAGCACGTTTGATTGGGAACGTCTCCATAAAGCCCTCGCTGTCGAAGCGAAAAATGGTTATTCTGACCTCAAGGGGAAGGAATATCGCTTTAGTGAATTTTTCTGTTTAACATTTGGGGAAGTTCCGCCCCAACTGAGTTTGGAACAAGAAAAACGTTGGCGTAACTTAGCGATCGCGTTTGCGAATTATGGGAATAAAAGTGTTGCCGAACGTCAACAGTTAGTGGTTCAAGCCAGTCGTCTCCTTAAAGAGGTGCAAAATGGCAAGACTGAAACCAGTTCCGAAACCAAACCGCTACCGACGAAATCTCCTGTTTCTAGTGCCTCTGCCAATCTCCAATTAGATCAACCGCTTCATGACGTTCCCGATATTGGTAAAAGTCGCAGTCGCAGTTTACACCGTCTGGGCTTAGAAACAGTGCGCGATCTTTTATTTTATTATCCCCGAGAACATCTCGACTATGCCCGTCAAGTCAATATTGCTGATTTAGTGGAGGGAGAAACAGTAACCGTTGTCGGCACGGTTAAAAGTTGTAATTGTTTTACCAGTCCGAAAAATAAAAAGTTAACCATCTTTCAACTTAAAATTAAAGATCGCACCGGTGAACTCAAAGTGACTCGATTTTTTGCAGGCAGTCGTTTTAATAATCGAGGCTGGCAAGAGAAACAAAAACGATTATATCCTAAAAGCGCGATCGTGGCTGCTTCGGGATTAGTGAAAAAGAATAAATATGGCATTACCCTTGATAATCCTGAAATTGAATTATTAGATTCCTCTGGGGCAGAAATTGAATCCCTTAATATTGGGCGAATTTTACCGGTTTATCCTCTCACTGAAGGCGTCTCTGCCGATGTCGTTCGCAAAGCGGTGATTACGGTTTTACCCGCAGCCCAACAATTGCAAGACCCCTTACCAGAAACGCTACGGGAACAATATAGCTTTCCGCCTTTAGCAGAAGCGATTACCAATATCCATTTTCCCCCCGAGCAAGACTCCCTTGCCCACGCGCGACGTCGATTGATTTTTGATGAATTTTTCTTCCTACAATTAGGATTTCTCTCTCGTCGTCAACAGCAACGAGAAACGCAACAAAGTGCCATTCTCAATCCCACTGGCGAATTGATTGATCAGTTCAAACAACTCATTCCCTTTTCCTTAACCAATGCTCAACAACGAGTGGTCAGTGATATCCTAGGAGACTTAAATTCGGAAACGCCCATGAATCGCTTAGTGCAAGGGGATGTGGGGTCTGGAAAAACGGTGGTTGCCGTGTTTGGGATTCTGGCTGCCATTCAGTCAGGCTATCAAGCAGCATTAATGGCACCCACGGAAGTTCTGGCGGAACAACATTATTGGAAATTAGTCCGTTGGTTTAATCTTCTCCATCTCCCGGTAGAACTGCTAACGGGATCAACAAAATCCACTAAACGTCGCCAGATTTATGAAGACTTAGAAAGCGGACAACTACCGCTTTTAGTGGGAACGCATGCCTTAATTCAAGATACGGTTAACTTTCAGCGGTTAGGATTAGTGGTGATTGATGAACAACATCGTTTTGGCGTGGAACAACGGGCACGACTCTTAGATAAAGGACAATCCCCTCATGTGTTGAGTATGACAGCCACGCCAATTCCCCGAACCCTTGCCTTAAGCCTGCATGGCGATTTAGATGTTTCCCAAATTGATGAACTGCCCCCTGGGCGACAAGAGATTCAAACCACTGTTCTGCAGGGAAAAGACCGTCGTCAAGCCTATGAGTTAATTCGTCGGGAAATTGCCCAAGGGCGACAGGCTTATATTGTTTTGCCATTAGTCGAAGAATCAGAAAAGTTAGACGTTCGTTCTGCTATTGAAGAACAACAACGTCTGCAAGAAACCGTGTTCCCGGAATTTAATGTGGGATTATTACATGGACGCCTGAGTTCCCAAGAAAAAGAAGAGGCCTTAACTGCCTTTCGGGATAATGAAACCCAAATTATTGTTTCCACCACCGTCATTGAAGTGGGCGTGGATGTTCCCAATGCCACAGTTATGTTAATTGAGAATGCAGAACGATTTGGTTTATCCCAACTGCACCAATTACGAGGCAGAGTGGGGCGTGGGGAACATAAGTCTTATTGCTTGTTAATGAGTGGATCAAAAACCGATACTGCCAAACAACGGTTAAGTGTTTTAGAACAATCTCGAGATGGCTTTTTTATCTCGGAAATGGATATGCGGTTTCGTGGACCGGGAGAAGTTTTGGGAAAACGTCAATCTGGGTTGCCTGATTTTGCTCTAGCCAGTTTAGTGGAAGATCAAGAAGTATTGGAGTTAGCCCGACAAGCCGCCGAAAAAATCCTACTCAGCGATCAAAATCTCGAGGATTATCCCTTACTCCAAGAAGAATTACAACGGCGATATGTGAAGTTGATGGGAGGAACGATTTTAACCTAGTTCTCTTAAGGCATGGCAATAGCGGGCAATCAGCCCGCATCAAGACAGACCTTTACTGCGGAGAAATGGCTTGTTGATAGAACTGCTGCATTTCTTTAGCCAACTCTGTCCGCGAATCAGACCAAATATAGAACATATGACCTCCGCCGAAATGACGCACCTGCAAGTTAGCCGCCATCTGTTCGTTAAGTTTCATATGTTGCACAATCCGATTGGAAGCCTGAAAGGGAGTGACTAAATCATAGTAGCCATTCGCCATATACACTTTCATGTGAGGATTAAGGGCAATCCCATAGCGTAAATCGTCAGTCGCACCAATTTGACTTTGTAAAACATGGCGATCATAATCAACTTTCCAGCTACGATTAATATCCAGACTCAGCAGATTATAGGGACGTTCCGTTTGTAACTCAAGCACTTCTCTTAAAAGGGCATTCGCTGCGGCATTAAAGACACGTTGAATTCCAAATAAGGTCGCATCCGGTCCTTCAAAATTTTCTCGATCAGGATAGGGATCACTCGAAGTGATGGTGGCATCATATAACCCACAAACTTGCCGTCGATCGCGCAATAGGTTACGAACAAACACCGATTTAGACAGTCGTCCCCGTGTTGTGGCAATTAAATCAGTGGGCAACCCTAACATATCAGCCATAGATTGCAAGATGGACTGACTTTCCTCCTCGGGCATGGCAGTGCCCTGAATCAGTAAGCGAACCAAGTCATTGTTGGCAAATTTAACCGCCTCTGCAATGACGGTATCTCTTGGCAAATCAGCAGAAAACTTACGACTTACACCATGAAAAGCTGCTGCTGCCACCATCGAAGGAAACGTATCTAGCCAAGAAAGTAAATCATAATCGGAGGGATCGAGACTTTGAAATTCTAACGCTGGGGAAACTAAAATTGCACCATTGAGACCAATGCCATAACTTTCTTGCAGTAGTTTCGCAAGTTTAGCCACTCGAAACCCACCGTAACTTTCACCGACAATAAAAATGGGACTTCGCCAGCGACCATGGTGGGAGAGAAACCGTTGCATCATTTCTGCAAGGGAGTGTAAGTCACGCTGTAGGGCATAAAACTCCCGATTTTCGCTCTCGCTACCTGATTGAGTTGAACCACCACTGGCTGCCTTATCCGAAGATTGATGGGCAGTGTTAGATGAGTCTTGATCCTCAATGGTGCGGCTAAACCCTGTTCCGACGGGATCAACAAACACCAAATCCGTAAAGGGTAACCAACTGTCAGGATTTTCTTCTAATTGGGCAGGTGGGGCAGGTGCGGAACCATCGTCATTAAACTTTGCGCGTTGCGGGCCCATAGCCCCTAAATGAAGGAAAGCGGCAGCAGCCCCTGGCCCCCCATTAAAGGCAAACGTTAGGGGTCGCTGTTGAGGATTGGCATTACGGGCAAGATAGGCAACATGGAACACTTCGGCAACGGGTTTTTCTTGCTTCCGCAGCACCGTCCATTCTGCTCGTACTTGGTAGGGAATTTCTGATTCACCACTGCTAAATACTTCCTCTTTGACAGCCCCTTCTGGAGGTTGATAGTCCTTGCTTTCTGTTTGGGATTGTGAAGAATCGGTCATAAATTCCTCAATAACTGCTCTTACCCCCATAGTAAGGGATTTAACCGTTAAGGGAAATAATAATTGGATTGTGCCATTAGCGCGATCGCGCAGTTAACTGTTCTTTTCCTTAAGTAATTGATCAAGAGATTCGTGTTCAATCCCTGTTTCCGTCATTGCTTCTTTTAATGCAGTGCGAAAGCCCTCAATATCAGAGGCATAACCACACAGTTGCGCTACCGTTTTAATTCCTTTAGAGGCATTGGGTTTAGCACAGTTAATTAATTCCTCCCCCGTTAACGGATTTTTCCCTGAAAGGAGTTCTTCTTTTGACTGCCCCCAAAATGCACTCAAGGTGCAAATTTGCTCATTCTCTTTCGTTTTAACCGACCAACGATATAAAACCTCAGGGGATTGCGGATTGACTCCTACCTCCATTAGTTTAGCGCCCATATAGTAGTGCATTCTCTTGAGAACCAGTTGTCTTGCCTCTAAGGATTGGTTGCGATCAAGGGTACGTTCCAGATGAGCTTGAGTGGGTTTAGACATAGTTGCAAGGTTTGTTGTCTGTTATACCGATCAATAGTTTATAGCAATTCTAAGTAGGAATTACACATTAACAAAGCATGCCAATTATGCTTTGATCAAAACCTCGCCTTCCAAAACCATTTTGATACCATTTAAATAATTGGCACAGCTTGAGGAATAATGGTTGCTGTGAGCAATAATAATATAGCAGTGACGCATTGGTCTCACTGTTTCATGGATGATTGAGGGAGGGGAAATTCGTGCGTTTATTTCAAACCATTGCGGGAGTGCGAACGCAACTCAAATCCGCTTGGCAAAATGACCAAAGCATTGGGCTCGTTCCCACTATGGGAGCATTGCATCAGGGTCATCTTAGTCTGATCGATCGCGCTGTGCAAGAAAATGAGGTTGTAGTTGTCAGTATTTTCGTCAACCCCTTACAGTTTGAACCGGGTTCCGATTTAGCGGATTATCCCCGTCAACTGGAACAAGATTGTGATCTCTGTGAACAAGCAGGGGTCGATATTGTGTTTGCCCCTAAAGCAAGCGAACTTTATCCCCAAGCATCACAAGTAAGTGGCACAGAAAGTCAACAGGAGCTGACTCATGTAGTGCCCCCGCCTGCTATGACATCGCAACTGTGTGGGGAAAGCCGACCCGGGCATTTTCAAGGGGTGGCAACGATTGTCACCAAGTTATTCAATATTATTCAACCCAGCAGGGCTTATTTTGGGGAGAAAGACGCGCAACAGTTAGCCATTGTTCGTCGCTTAGTACAAGACTTAAATTTTCCCATCGAAATTCGCGCTTGTCCCATTGTACGAGAAGAATCTGGGCTGGCTTGCAGTTCTCGTAATCAATATTTAACAGCGCAACAACGAGAACAAGCCCAAGGATTATATCAAGGATTACAACGGGCAAAACAGGCTTTTGAGACAGGAGAAACACGCACGGGACAAGATTTGATTGCAGCCTTACATCAGCAGATGCCGTTTTCCCCTTCGCAATTTGATTATACCGCATTGGTTCATCCCGATACCTT
Organism: Halothece sp. MAG; assembly: GCA_018610095.1. Classification (GTDB taxonomy): domain Bacteria; phylum Cyanobacteriota; class Cyanobacteriia; order Cyanobacteriales; family Rubidibacteraceae; genus Halothece. The sequence continues at coordinate 3,742 of JAHEOB010000316.1, read as the reverse complement.
ACAACCCCTAGGCACGGCCGAGGAAAAAGCGTTATTAGCTTTAGCAGCTTATATTGGGAAAACAAGGCTCATCGATAATATTATACTGCGCGATCGCGCTCCCATTATTGCCATTGATGGGCCAGCGGGTTCGGGCAAATCAAGCGTTACCCGTCGCGTTGCCCATGAATTAGGCTTATTACATCTGGATACAGGGGCAATGTATCGTGGCCTGACTTGGTTAGTGTTAAATTCCAAAATTTCCCTTGATGATGAGGCAGGAATTGCAGAATTAGTTTCTCAAGCTGAGGTGGAATTACTGTTGAGTGGTCGTCCGGAAAGCCCTGTGCGAGTGCGAGTGAATGGTCACGATGTCACCGACGATATCCGAAGTCACATTGTCACTCGAAATGTGTCCGCTATTTCGGCACAGAAAGCAGTACGGGAGAAATTAATTGAAAAACAACGACAGTGGGGGGAAAAAGGAGGCGTGGTTGCAGAAGGGCGAGATATTGGCACTCATGTCTTTCCCGATGCCGAATTAAAAATCTTTCTAACGGCTTCGGTGGGAGAACGGGCACGACGGCGACAAAAAGAATTGATGAGTCAGGGGCAAGACAGTATTGACTTTGAACAATTGCAATATGAAATTCAACAACGGGATAATTATGACAGCGATCGCGCCATTGCCCCATTAAGGAAAGCACCTGACGCGATCGAGCTATTAACCGATGATCTCACCATTGAACAAGTCATCGAGAAAATTGTGAAGCTATACCGACAACGTTTCCCGACGACTGGCTAAATTGGCTAAGCCATAACATAACAAGGCATTGATTAGCAGGTAGCTTTTCGCTAACCAACCACTGCCTAAGCCCCACACGGCAGGTGACGCGATCGCGCTAAGGGCTAAAAAGGAGGCGACGCCTAAGCTGGTTCCCACAGCAAACCAACGCCAACGAGGATGTTGCAACAGTAAGGCGACTAATCCGAAGGGAATTAACACACTGGCAAATAGCGGATTTAAGGTGGTTGTACCAGCAATCATATTCCCCAATTCGGGGATAGAACTGCCCATAATCCGAAAGGGAGCTTGGGGTAAATCAAAGATAAAAATGCTGCGTAGGGGAAATAATCCGGCACTGCCAGCAATAATTCCACCTGCAAGGGACCAACTCCAGCCAAAGGGGAAATAGTTCCTTAATAACCATGCTAGTAGATAACCGCCAATGACCGTCGCAATTTTGAAGGGTAACATGACGGTTCCGCCATCAATCCAGAAGCGAGGATTGAGATAACCATTATCTCGTAGCCAACGGAAAAAGTCACGGAAACTAATTTGTCCGCGCATGGCAAGGTGGACGGCTTCACCAGCATCTAATTGCCCCACGCCATAATAGTTTTGGGGATCTTGGTGGACTTTCCGCACCGACTGTTTTAGAATTTTAGCAACTTCGTCAGGTTTCTCCACGCCTGCTGATTTTACAAGGGCAGCCACGCCAGCCACATGAGGGGCAGCCATACTCGTGCCTTGATTCTCAACAAAAGCAGCTTCGTTGGTACCAGGTTTAATGGTATTTTGCAGAATTCCTCCTGCTTGACTACCGCCAGGGGCAGAAATATCGACGCCAGCGCCATAATTGGAATAGTTGGTTTTATTGCCAGCCGCATCTAGGGCAGAAACGGCAATGACATGGGGATAACGAGCGGGATACGCTGCGGAATTTTGGTTGGCATTTCCTGCTGCAGCCACAATCACCACATCTTTGTCATAAGCATAGTCAATGGCTTCCGAAAGAAGATGACTATCTCCTAAGCCTCCTAAACTGAGATTGATAACATCAGCCCCATTATCAGCAGCAAATCGGATGCCTTCGGCAATATTGGCAACGGTTCCAGTGCCGTTTTGATCAAGCACTTTAATGGGCATTAATTTCGCTTGATAGGCAATGCCAGCCACCCCATAATTATTATTGGTGGATTGCGCGATCGTGCCTGCTACATGGGTACCGTGTCCCACATCATCCGTCGCTTGGGCATTTTTATTAATAAAGTCGTATCCGCGAACAAACTCGGTTTCTTTTAAATCAGGAACTTGGGCAATGCCGGTATCAATGACAGCCACCGTTACCCCATCTCCTTGGGTATCATTCCAAGCAGATTCAATATTAATATCACGAAAGTTCCATTGCTTGGTAAAATACGGGTCGTTGGGTTTTTTGAAAGTTTGATAAAGATAGTTGCGATTGACCGCTTCTGTGGTTTCTTCCAGGAAACTTCTTACATGATTAAGGGCCGGTAGTTCCGCCTCAGATTTGACCACATAAACGCGATCGCGCTCGGAAAATTGACTGTTGAGTTGCGTAGAAACGTTATATTCTGCCTCAATTGCATCTAATTGATTTTCAACCACCTCTAACGGGATTTCCTCCCGAAAATCGATAACATAGGAATCATATTCCCCTTGATTAGTGGTTACTAAAAAGTTCCATAGGGCTAGCGTTAATCCAACGCAGAATAAGCCAAATAAAAGTAATCGTTTCATAATCACGTTGTGAGTCGCTCTTATCGGTTATTCTAGAACAAAATTTCTGAAACTGAAGTGAGTAATCAATTATTACCATCTCTGTGAAACGTTTATAGGCAACAATACAGACCATTAGAAAATGCTATGACAGAAAGAAAGAGATTCTAGGAGATTAATATGAATTGGCGTCAACGATTTCGCACTTGGCATCGGCGATTAGCAGCCATTATGATTCTTCCCCTCATTGTTACTGCCATTACCGGTATTTCCTATCGTCTCTCCAAAGATTGGTTTGGCTTTAGCCGAGATGAAGCCCATTTTTTAATGGTGATTCATGAAGCAGAATATCTGGGAGATGAACTCAAAGGAATCTATGTCTTACTCAATGGGCTAGGCGTTCTCTTTCTATTAAGCACTGGGGCAACTATGTTATTCTCAAGTATAAAGAAATCAGGGTTGTTTTCTGCTGGTAAACAGCAACAGCCCCAAAAAGAAGAATCGAAATCCTGACGTTAGCAAACTGAATTTAGGAAATAACTATGGCACTTGAAGTTGGTACCAAAGCACCTGACTTTACCACCAAAGATAGCGAAGGCAATACCGTTTCCCTCTCAGACTTTAAGGGCAAAACGGTAGTTCTCTATTTTTACCCCAAAGATGATACCCCCGGTTGCACGAAAGAAGCCCAAAGTTTCCGGGATAACTATGAAAAATACCAACAACAAGACATGGTGGTTTTAGGCGTTAGTCGTGACGACGAAGCCTCCCACAAAATGTTTAAGGAAAAATATGGTTTACCCTTTACCCTTTTAAGCGATACTGATGGTAGCATCACCAAAGCTTATGATGCTGATGGCGGTGATGTTGCCAAACGCATCACTTACGTCATTGATACCGATGGCACTATTAGCTACGTGGATAGTAACGTTAATACCAGCACCCACGCAGACGATGTTTTAAGTGCTATCAAATAATCTGATTTAATTGCACAATGCTGCTAATCCTCCCTTTGCGGGGGATATTTTTGATGCAAAATTCCATTCCCTGTATCGGCAACGAGAGTTCATCAACTCCCGACTGATTGAGTAATGATTTCTAGAATCGCCGATCGCGCTGATTGTCAACATTTTTACCAATACCTTGTAAAACCCCTCGTACAATTAAGCCAATGCCTCGCCCAATAATTTCAGTTAACACATAAACCACCCCTTGCCCAACGACACCGAAAACGCCTTG
>JAHEOB010000315.1 GCA_018610095.1 Halothece sp. MAG | reverse complement strand
TGTTGTGGTGGAAGTTAACCCCAAACACACCTCGCAACAATGCTGCTGTTGTGGACACATTGACAAGGACAATCGAAAAGGCGAAAAGTTTGCTTGTACCAATTGTGGACACCTTGCCGATGCTGATAATCAAGCGGCGATTAACATAGGTAAAAAAGGGATTGAACAATTAAATCTTAGTCTGTCTAAGCTACTGGGGGTCACTCAGGAAGTTACGGCTAACTCTAAATCAACAGAGGACATCAGAAATGATGAGGAGACATCAGTGTCGTTAGAGACTGAGCCTAGCAACCCTAAACAACAATCGTTGTTCCAGTGGATGGAGAAGTAACTGCTTCTCCCGAATCCCCTGTTATAGCGCGAAGCGTTTAACGGGGGAGGAGGTCAAAAAATTGAATTAGGAAATTGCTTTTAGACTAATTAATATGGAAGAACCTAAACTCCCCGAAAATGAAAATCAACGTCTTAAGGCATTATATGATCTTGAACTACTAGATACAGATTCGGATAAGCATTTTGATCGTTTAACTAGAACTGCAAAATTGACATTTGATGTTCCAATTGGAGTAATTTCTCTGATCGATAAACAGCGTCAGTGGTTCAAATCTAAAGATGGAATTGAACATTCTGAATTACCTCGTCGTACTTCTTTTTGTGGTCATGCCATACTACAAGATGATTTGTTTGTCATTCCCGATACTTTAAAAGATCAAAGGTTCTTTGATAATCCGTTAGTTCAAAAGAAACCAAAGATCCGTTTTTATGCTGGTTATCCCATATCCAGTTTTGATAACTTCAAAATTGGTACATTTTGCATGATGGATAACAAGCCAAAAAAAATAAATCAAAATGATGCCGAAATATTTAAAACTTTGGCACTAATTGTCGAACATGACATTAACTATCTAAAGCTAATAACAATTGATGATATAACTGGTGTTTTTAATCAGAGAGGTTTAATTAAAAATGCAAGTAATCAACTTAATTTATGTACAGAATTTGATGTTAATGCAATATTAACACGAATCAAATTAGATAATTTAAACTCAATTAACCAACGTTTTGGTACAACTGAAGAAAACAATGTATTAGTTACTTTTACTAAGCTACTGCAACAGTATTTAGATGAGTCAGATATTTTGGCACGAGTTGGTAGTAGTGAATTTGCTATCTTTTCATCTGGAAAAGAACGTGAACTTATTCGCTATAATATTCTTGGTTTCCAAAGAAAAATAGAAGAGTACAATATTGAAAAAAACTTAGATTATAAAATTGAATTTTCATATCAAATTGTTGATTTTGATCCCAAGCAGCATCAAAATATTCACGATTTGCTATCATCAGCTAAGGAACGGTTCAATTAAGAATAATCAGTATCAATCTTTTCATTGTTAAGAATGTGAGACATTGCATTCTAGGGTAGGCAGAAGAAATTGTTCGAGGAGGCGTGTGATGTAGCGAAGCTACTTGCCAGAGCGCGATGCGCCCAGAGGGCGCGGTTCCCAAAGGGAACATCGCGCGGTAGAAGCAGTGAGCGGGGCAGGTCGCAAAAAAAAACACCCTGAGACTTGTAAAAAAAAATTAATAAAAATGGCTTGGAATTACATTAGGCTGCATAAAAGCAAGTAACTCAACATAGGGGATTAATAGAAGTTGAGTAAAAGTGAAATATTTAAGATGAAAAGACATTCTAAATTTACAAGTCTTTTATTATCTGCTTGCATAACTGGAATCATTGCTCCACAAGCTAATGCCATCGACGTTACTGCTAGTGATGATGAAAATGCACTTGTTAATGGCATTTTAGGTTCTAATTCCAATATTAACGTTTTAGGTAGTCCAACTTATAGTGGGTCTGGAACTAACGCTTCTGGTTTTTTTAGCAATGGTACATCTGGGGTTGGTATCGACGAAGGAGTACTTCTTAGTACAGGTGATGCTGAAGATGCAGAGGGTCCTAACACCTCTGAAAGCACTAGTGTTAATAATGGATTACCAGGAGATTCAGACTTAGAGAACTTAGTTAGTAACGATACTAATAATGCTGCAACTCTAGAATTTGATTTTCAATTCGGTGATGGCTCACAAGGAGGCGATTTATTTTTTAATTATGCTTTTGGGTCTGAAGAATATACTGAATATGTTGGTTCACAGTTTAATGATGTCTTTGGTCTATTTGTAGACGGTACTAATATTGCCAAGCTACCTAATGGAGATGTTGTCTCCATTAATAATGTCAATCAAAATACTAATAGTCAGTTTTATAATAATAATGAACCTGATAGCGGTCCTCTTGATACTGAGTACGATGGTGTAACCGATGTCCTGCAAGCTCAAGCTCAAGATTTGTCACCAGGAACTCATACTCTAAAGCTGGGTGTTGCCGATACCAGTGATTCCAGTTATGATTCCGGTTTAGCTATTGAGGGGAATAGTGTTACAGATAATCCTAATCCTAATCAAGTCCCCTTTGAAGCAGAAGGAACAATGGGCTTAGTTGCTTTAGGTGGTTTTCTAGGATATCGCTATTTCAAAAAGCGTAAACAAGCCTTAAATTAATAGTTAAAGGAATCAAAAGGAGATAGTTGCAAGTGCTATCTCCTACATCGCCAATTTACAATAAATTGAGCTTGCAATAATGTTCTTTTCCAACAGCTATAATAACAGCGTAATGTAGCGAAGCTACTTGCCTTCGGCAATCGCAGTTGTTGAGCAGTGGCGCGATCACAGTAATCAGAGGTAATGGGTAGCGCGATGCGCCCAGAGGGCGCGGTTCCCAAAGGGAACATCGCAGTTGTAGGGAATGGAGGCGCGATCGCAGTAATCAGAGGTAAGGGATAGCGCGATCATTATGATTAATATTAGTTAGAGTCTGGATTATTTAACGAGCATTGCTTTTGTTTGCTCGAAATTGTTGCAGCGTTTCGCGATCGAAGCTCCGCTTCGGTGACCCTTCGGGTCAATCGCGCTCTAAATCCATTTCATCATAATGTAAATCAGCATTATGTTCTTTCAAAAACGCATCGACAGCCCAACGAGAAGGTAATCCTAGAATCCGTCACCCGTCCAGCTTTTCTCCACGGCTGATTAGTCCTTTTTTAGGATGGTACTGAATAATGCTTTCGCCACTAAACCAATCCATAGCTGTTCTCACATAATGCCAATCT
>JAHEOB010000314.1 GCA_018610095.1 Halothece sp. MAG | reverse complement strand
GTCACGATTTCCCTCTATTTCCCAGTTGAGCGTAAGTCTCAAAAAATATTAAATTAATGGTCGTGTTTTTTAATATTACTTAAAATTATGCCACGGAGCATCTATCATAGGTTTCAAACCTTGCAATCAAGGCTTTATAGAATATAGCCAAGCTTCCTTGATCTGCGATCGCGATGCCATTGACAAGACATTTTGTATTACAGGACACCTAGATCGAGACAATTTGCAATAAAAATTTACTTTTCAAGCCCTAGATCCCATAAAACAATTGCTTATTTGCGATCGTTTTCGGAATCAAGACGGTACAACACCGTTTTAATTCGTAAGATCGTTCCCAGCGTGATTTGTTTCGTTAACCAGTAAAAAACACTTAAAATAATCCAAGTTAGCAATATTACGAATAAAGGTTGTTGAGTTGTTCATCTACAAAAGCCGTATAAAGCTTTGATTGCAAGCTTTGAAACCTATGATAGATGCTCCGTGGCATAATTTTAAGTAATATTAAACAAACACGACCATTAATTTAATATTTTTTGAGACTTACGCTCAACTGGGAAATAGAGGGAAATCGTGACTCAACAAGTTCCAGAGGAAGAACAATTGTCTTCAAATGGCAAGACAACAGCGGAACCTAGTGCGAAAAAGCAAGCAGAAGCTCAACTTGTTTCTCCGCAGACAAAAACCGCTTGGCGCTCTCGATGGCTCTCTGGGGGGCAAGGATTATTAATTGGTCTAGGTTTAGGTGTCTTAGCAACCCTAGGCGGAACTCACTTCCTTGCTTCCCAGCAAACTAAAACGGAATCTCAAGGCCAACAAGCCCCCAGTGCTACTGCTACAGCACCGGCTCGCAGCGTCACCGCAGCAACAGCCCGCTTTTCCGCAGTGAAGCGCACTATTGAAGCAACTGGCAATATCGCTGCTTTCGAGTTGAGTTCAGTGTCATCCCAGGCAAGCGGGCTGCCTATTGAAGAAATTTTAGTTGAGGAGGGAGACGTTGTTGAAGCAGGGGAAGTAATGGCGCGTCTCAATGATTCAAAACTGCAAGCCCAATTAAAACAGGCGGAAGCCTCCATTGCTGAAGCAAAAGCTCGCTTAAGCGAACTGCGGGCGGGAGCGCGTCCCCAGGTCATTGCCCAGGCTAAATCCGATGTCAGCAGTGCCCGAGCCAGTGTTGAGCAAGCCAAGGCAAGTTTCCAGCGAGCTGAGCAACAGCTGGAACGAAACCGAATGCTAGCACAAGAAGGAGCAATTGCGCAGGATCGTCTTGATGAAATAATTAGCCAATGGAAAAGCCGCCGATCAAGCCTGCAACAAGCGAAAGCTCAGCTTAGAAAAGCCAAACAGCGATTGGCAGAACTAAAAGCAGGCGCACGTCCGGAAGCAATTGCTCAAGCCCAAGCCCAGTTGGGCAATGCCAAAGCCCGCAAGGAAGAAATCCGGGAGCGATTGCAGGATACAGAGATTGTTGCCCCAGTTGCTGGGAAAGTCGCAGAAAAGCAAGTCAGTATTGGAGAGCTAAGCTCACCATCTGAGACACTATTTACCATTATTCAAAACGGACGTTTAGAGGCTCATCTTAAGGTGCCCGAAACGCAACTCAAGGAAATTCGTCCGGGGCAAACCGTTAAAATTACTTCTACTGGGGATCGAACTCTGAACTTGTCAGGAGTAGTCCGAACCATCCGTCCCATGGTGGAACAAGATTCTCGCCAGGCAACGGTCAAAGTTGATCTTCCCAAGTCCGAGTTTTTAAAACCGGGAATGTTTGTTCAAGCCTCTCTGATCACTTCAACTGACAAGCGGCTGACGATTCCATCAGAGGCAGTATTGCCGCAATCAAACGGCAAGGCGATTGTTTATGTTCTGCAAGAAAATAACACAGTAAAAGCGCAGTCAGTCACATTGGGAAATATCTTTTCTGAGCAAAAAGTTGCTATCAAAAGCGGCTTATCCCAAGGCGATCGCGTTGTTGTTAAAGGCGCTGCCTATCTGGACAGCGGCGATCGCGTCAAAGTTGCCGGCAGTTAGGAATCGGCAAGCCAAAATATCCAAAATTCAGAATTGATTGTTATCTATGTCTTTTAACCTCTCAAGCTGGTCTATCAAACGGCCCGTTCCCACAATTGTTTTGTTCCTTCTACTGGGGATAGTTGGCATTGTTTCCTTCTTTCGGTTAGGCATTAACGATCTGCCGAATGTCGATATTCCAACAGTCAGAGTAACAATCACGCGACCGGGGGCAGCTCCCTCGGAATTAGAAACTCAGGTCGCCCAAGAAGTGGAAAATGCTGTAGCCGGATTGGATAACATTGATCAGATTAGTTCCACCATTACCCAAGGCACTTCCACCACCACCATCAGTTTCGTTTTGGGAACGGATACGAACCGCGCCACCAACGATGTTCGCAATGCAATCTCGCAAATTCGCCAAGACTTGCCCCAAGATATTAACGAACCGATTGTCAAGCGGGTGGAATTTGCCGGTCAGTCCATTATGACCTATGCCGTCGCCTCTCCTGAGCGTTCGGTGAAAGAATTAAGCCAACTAGTGGATCGCGATATTAGCCAAGCCCTGCTTGATGTGTCTGGCGTTGCTCAAATCAACCGTTTAGGCGGTGTAGACCGAGCGATTCGCGTCGATCTCGACCCCAGTCAACTCCAAGCCCTCGGGATTACTGCAACGCAGGTTAATAACCAAATCCGCAATTTCAATGTCAACTTGCCCGCCGGTCGCGCAGCAATTGGAAGCAGCGAACAAAATATTCGGACGCTAGGCAGTGCTGAAACGGTCGAGCGATTAAAACGTTATCGCATTACTTTGCCTAATGGGGATACGGTTCCCCTAGCCAATTTGGGAGAGATTCAAGATGGTGCTGCCGAAGCTCGGCAAGCTGCCTTTTTAAACGGCGAACCGGTGGTGGCTTTTTCCGTGCGGCGCAGTACAGGCAGTGTCCTGGTAACGGTGGAAGAAGAGGTTCGTCAGGCAGCCAAGCAGTTACAGGAGCGCCTCCCCGAAGACATTCAATTAAATCTGATTTTTACCCGGGCCGATTCCATTCGCGACTCTTACCGCGGCACCATCAACGCATTGCTGTTGGGCTGCGTGCTAACTGTCATTACCGTGGGTCTCTTTTTGCGGAATTGGCGGGCTACTCTCATTACCTCCATTGCCCTCCCCCTCTCTTTGATTCCCACGTTTGCCGTGATGAACGCGTTGAATTACACTCTCAATAGCCAAACGCTTTTGGCCTTGGCACTGGCAGTGGGCAACCTCATTGATGACGCCATTGCCATGAATGAAAACATTGATAAACATCTGCAAAGGGGCAAGAAGCCGTTGCAGGCGGCGCGAGATGGGGCGCAGGAAATCAGTTTGGCGGTGGTGGCAACAACAGGGACCATTGTGGGCGTCTTTTTGCCGGTTGCCTTTATGGGAGGCGTTCCCGGACAGTTTTTCAAACCGTTCGGCATTACGGTTGCCGCGGCAACGATTTTTTCAACGCTGGTGGCAATCATGATTACGCCGCTGCTCAGCGCTTATTTGCTGAAGCCGAAGTATTCAGAGCAAACCGACAATGACAGCTTTCTTAACGGCAATCGCTCGCCGCGGCGCTTTCAGTTTTACCGTTTTCTGTTGAACACAGCACTGCGGCATCGCATTGCGACTCTCCTGATGGCACTGGTTTGGTTTATCGGCAGTTTGCAGTTAGTTCCCTATATTCCCAAAGGATTGATCGCAGAAAGCGACCGGGGTTTAAGCACGCTGCAAGTGGAACTTCCCCCTGGTTCCACCCTCAGCGAAACCAAAACTGTGCTGCAGCAAGTGAACGGCATTTTCCAAGAAAGTCCAGCGGTAGAAAGTGTCCTGGCAACTGCCGGTGAAGTAAATTCTGCAACAGTCTATGCCAATTTGGCGCCTCAATCCGATCGCGCCCTTTCTCAACAGCAATTTGAAGAAAAGATGCGTCGGCCTCTTCAAAATATTCCCGGGGCTCGCCTTAGTTTTCGCAGTCAAGGAGCCGGCGGCGGCAGCAAAGATTTATCCATCATTCTCAAAAGCGACAATCCGGAAATCCTGAATCAAACTGCTAATGCCTTAGAAAATCAAATGGGGGAACTTCCCGGTTTGGTAGATGTTACCTCCAGTCTTGATTTGGTTAACCCTGAAATCCGAATCCTCCCCGACCCTGATCGCGCCTCCGATTTGGGCGTATCAGTACGGGATATTGCTCAGACAGCAAGCATTGCCACCATTGGCGATATTGAAGCGAATTTGGCCAAGTTCAATCTTCCTAACCAACAAATTCCCATTATTGTGCAACTTGATCCCAAATATGAAGATGACATCAGCACTCTCAAGAATTTGCGCGTCCCCACTGACAATGGAACCTTAATTCCACTGACGGCAGTTGCCAATATTCAGCTGGGCAGCGGTCCCGCAAAAATCCAGCGTCGCGATCGCAAACGCCAAGTGTCTATTGCCGCTAACCTGCAGGGCCTTTCCTTAGGACAAGCCCTAGAGAAGGTTCGAGACCTGCCCGCCATGGATCCGCTGCCCCCGGAAGTTTCCGAGGAACCCTCTGGCGAGGCTGAAATTATGGAAGAAGTGTTCAGCCGCTTCTCGTCAGCATTAGGACTTGGCGTACTCTCCATTTATGCGATCCTAGTTCTGCTGTATAACAACTTTCTCTATCCTGTCACCATTCTCGCAGCATTGCCGCTCTCGGTTGGCGGCGCCTTGTTGGCCTTATTAATCACGCAGAAAACCTTAGGGCTATTTGCCCTAATCGGAATGGGACTGTTGATGGGACTGGTCACGAAAAATGCCATTTTGCTAGTCGATTTTGTTCTTTCCAACGAGGAGAAGGGAAAACCCCAGTTCCACTCGATTATAGAGGCTGGCATGTCTCGCTTGCGGCCGATTGCCATGACAGCCGTATCGACCATTGCGGGAATGATGCCCATTGCTCTAGAGTTAGGGGCGGCCGGCGAAGTGCGCAGTCCCATGGCGATTACGGTCATTGGCGGCTATTCTACCTCGACGCTGTTGACATTAATCGTGGTACCAGTGCTGTTTTCCTTCATCGACAACTTCAATTACCGGCTTCTCCGCTTTTTTGGGGGCAGTGCTTCTCGGCGCGATCGCCAGGAAGCTCCTAATGCATAGTAATGATTACCATTGCAATTTCTCACCCACAAAAGGGGTTAGTACTACCAAGACTTTGACGACTAAAGGAGCAAACCACAACCCAGAGAGGAGACATAAAACAGCAACTAATCCTGCTGCAATTTTCAACATCTCTTCTTTCGTCTTGAAATAAAAATAAATGGCGATGGATGCAGCTACTAGTGCAATGGTTAAAGTTATCATTTAATGTCTCGTTATTATCGCTTTAAGCAAAAATACTCGAACGCGACAATCCAATATTGTGATCTGTCAATTTATTTTTTTGTTATATATATTACAAATTAAAAGATTTTCCTATATCTGTCAATACAACTTTCAATCTTTGTTCTAGCAAAAATCTTACCAATGATGGATTATTCCTGCTGTTAATCTTGAGTGGAATTGGATTCTGTTGTTCCTAATTGCTGACGCACATCATCAATGGCAAGGTTCAGTTGGCTAATTTTCTCTTCTAAACTTCGACGGGCTGATTCAATACTTTCACCATTTTCTAAGTCTTTAGAATGCTCTGCCGTTGCAGAGAGGGCATTGTCTTTAGATTTTTGACGGGAAGCCGCGATCGCGCCAATGACGCCACCAATCACGCTGCCCACCAATGTTCCTAACACAAAACCATTGCCAAAGCCATCACGTTCACTCATCATTCCTCCTGTCGAGTATTAAGTTCCAAAAGCTCGGTCTCCAGCATCCCCTAAACCGGGTACAATATAACCGTTATCGTTGAGTTGTTCATCCACAAAAGCAGTATAAAGCTTGAGTTGGGGATAATTGTCACCTAATTTTTTTAAAGCAGGGGGAGCAGCAACCACTGAGACAATGCGTAACTGTTCGGGATCAACACCCCGACGAGTTAACGCTTCTAAAGCAAACATAATTGAGCCACCAGTTGCTAACATCGGCTCTAATACCAGCACTCGAGTTTCTGGATCAATTTGTTCAGGTAACTTATTTAAATAGCAACTTGCCTCTAGGGTTTGCTCATTACGCTCTAATCCTAAATGATATACCGAGGAAAGGGGAAGTAGCGTTTGCGCCCCATCTAATAAAGCAAGTCCTGCCCGTAAAATGGGAACTACTGCAACAGGCACTTGCGGGTTCACCATCGTTGCGGAGCAAGATGCCAGAGGCGTTTCCACTTGGGTATCCATGGTAACAAGCCAGTTTCGACAGGCTTCATAAGTTAACCAACGCCCTAACTCGGTCATAGCTGTTTTAAATAAAGCATTGGGGGTATTAGCATCTCGAGCAACAGCGAGCCAGTGTTTAATCAGGGGATGCTCGGGAACATAAACGCGCAGTTGAAAGCTCATAACAAGTTGACTTAATGCAGTGTGAATGGTACTAGCGACTAACCTATGGTGTCGTCGTAGCTTCTGTCTAGTCCCAACAAGAGACCAACCCCGCCATTGTTGAATTCAGGGACTTTCGCCATGAATCCACTGGAGACGATTTCTCTCTCCAGTCAAGCTGTCGTACTAGCCAATCAAAGTGGAAGTCGTACAGATGGAATAATAACATACAACTGTCTCACCAACTTTGGAAACAGCTTGGCTCACAATTGAAAAATATTCTAAATTATATTGACAGTTATTTTCAATAAAGCTATAGTAATATGCAGTGTTCTCCTCTCGTTAAGAATTAAAAGCAGGTGGGGTGGGTCCAGCCCCATCTTGTTTATTGTAGTCCTGAATTACCGATGGTTAGCTGCTCATCCCAGACAAAACAGCAATAAGCCATTATACTAGAAACAATCGTTCACTAAAGAACTTCCATGACTGCTGTTTCGAGCCAATCGCAAACAATTGCTAAAAATTCTTACTTATATGACGCGATCGTTATCGGTTCTGGGATTGGAGGGCTTGTTACCGCTACCCAACTCGCAGCAAAAGGCGCAAAAGTCCTCGTTTTAGAAAAATACATAATTCCTGGGGGAAGTGCCGGTTATTTTGAACGGAATGGATATCGCTTTGATGTTGGGGCTTCTATGATCTTTGGCTTTGGCACTCAAGGCACCACTAACTTATTAACCCGTGCCTTAGAAGCAGTGGATACCTCCCTTGAAACCATTCCTGATCCCGTTCAAATTCATTATCATCTTCCCAACAACCTCGATATTCAAGTTCATCGCAACTACGAACAATTTTTGCAACAATTAATCCAACAATTTCCCCACCAAGCCGAAGGCATTCGGAATTTTTACGACGAATGTTGGCGGGTTTTTAACTGCCTCAATACAATGGAATTATTATCCTTGGAAGAACCCCGTTATTTAACCCGTGTCTTTTTTCAACACCCCCTAGCTTGTTTAGGACTGGTTAAATATTTACCGCAAAACGTGGGAGAGATTGCAAGACGCTACATTAGCGATCCCATTTTACTCAAATTCATTGATATTGAATGTTATTGTTGGTCAGTTGTTCCTGCGGAAAAAACCCCGATGATTAATGCGGGAATGGTGTTTTCCGATCGTCATTATGGGGGCATTAATTATCCCAAAGGAGGGGTGGGACAAATTGCACAAAAATTAGTAGAAGGATTAGAGAAAAAAGGCGGAGAAATTCAATATAAAGCCCGGGTTAAAGAAATTATTGTCGAAAATAACCAAGCCGTTGGCGTACGGTTAGCTGATGGTCGAGAATATCGCGGAAAACGCATTATTTCCAATGCCACCCGATGGGATACCTTTGATAAACTCTTGCCCATCGAAAAACCAAAAAAAGAAAAGAAATGGCAGCAAAACTATCAGAAATCACCAAGTTTTTTAAGTCTCCATTTAGGCGTGAAAGCCGATTTAATTCCCCCAGATACAGATTGCCATCATATTTTATTAGAAAATTGGGAACAAATGGAAGAACCAGAAGGAACCATTTTTCTGTCGATTCCCAGCTTATTAGATCCCAATTTAGCTCCTCCCCAACATCATATTTTCCATGCTTTTACGCCTCATTGGATTGATGATTGGCAAGGACTCTCCCCGCAAGATTATCATCAGCAAAAACAACAAGCTGCTGCCAGAATTGTGAAACGCTTGGAAAAAATCTTTCCTGGATTAGAAGCAGCCTTAGCCTATCAAGAAGTAGGAACCCCCCGAACTCACCGTCGCTTTTTAGGGCGAGAAGATGGCACCTATGGCCCCATTCCCAGACGGAAATTAAGGGGGTTATTAGCCATGCCATTTAATCAAACTGCCATTCCCAGATTATATTGTGTTGGCGACAGCACCTTCCCCGGACAAGGTTTAAATGCAGTTGCTTTTTCGGGGTTTGCTTGTGCCCATCGCGTTGCTGTTGATCTAGGACTCTATTGACGCTCTCCCGTTAAATCAGAGATTAGAACGGGAATTCGTTAAAAACTATTAATTTTACCAATTGTAGCTTACTTAAACGCGATATTCTAAGTAAAAAGAATTAGGTTTTTTTGATTGGGGTACGATGCAGCCGACAATTTCCGTACATGCCCATAGAAAGCTAAATACGATTGATTTCAAATCCCAAAGAAAATTTTTGGGAATTATTTCTAATTTCCTTGAAGGAAAATTATCAGGAGATCAAGCAAGACAGTTACAGGGAACAGAAGGTTTCATTAGAATCCGCTATAACCGAAACTATCGAATTATCGGAACGATTGTTCGGACAAACAATCAAACTCAATTTCGGATTCTTGATTTTGTTTCCCATGATGAAATGGATCGTGGGCAATATTATCAGAAT
>JAHEOB010000313.1 GCA_018610095.1 Halothece sp. MAG | reverse complement strand
TTAGCTCTAATCTGGCTCCGTACCTAATTCATTCCATTGCTGATTCTCAAGAATACAGCGTGGGGCTTATCAGAACACTAAGCTAACCGAGAGACGATCGCGCTTTCTGTTTTTTCTCTCATTTCATCCAAACTCACCACTAAATTGCTATTAATTTTTAAGACTTTGCCAGTTACCATTCCCAGTTGTTGCCAAGCATTTCCTAAGGTTTTGTCTAATAACGCTTCCCATGGTTGTTGCTTTTCTGGGGGAATAGAAACCACAATACGCCCTGCTGCTTCCCCAAAGAAACATTCATCCCAACGTTGATGATCACTGGGAGTGAGAGTCACTTCTACTCCTAAGTTTGCCCCTAAACAACATTCCGCTAACGCTACAGCAATGCCTCCTTCGGCACAATCATGGGCAGAGTGGATGAGTCCTTGTCGAATTCCCTCGCGACACACCTGCTGCAGTTGTTTTTCTTTTTCAAAATTGACTTGAGGCGGTTTCCCAGTCACCATTTGCTGAATGGTGGCAAGATAGGCCGATCCCCCCAACGTTACCTCGCAATCCCCTAATAAATAAACCAAATCTCCCTGTTGTTGCCATTGCTGCCCACAGACTTGCCGAACATCTTCCACTAGTCCCACCATCCCAATTACAGGGGTGGGATAAGTGGGTTGCGGATGCCCTTGCTGATCCAAGGTTTCATTGTATAAGGAGACATTGCCACCGGTAACAGGGGTTTCTAATTCCGTACAAGCCTCTGCAATACCTTGACAGGCTTTTGCCAATTGCCAATAGCCGACGGGGTTTTCAGGACGACCAAAATTGAGGTTATTGGTAATTGCTAGCGGTTGGGCACCGACACAACTTAAGTTTCGCGCGGCTTCTGCAACAGCCAATTTTGCCCCTTCATAGGGATCAAGATAGACATATCGTCCATTGCAATCGGTAGTTGCTGCAATCCCTTTATAGGTGGATATCCCCTCCGTTTGAGGGCGAACCCGAATCACCGTGGCATCTCCTTGGCCAGGCAGTAACACGGTGTTATTCTGCACTTGATGATCATATTGGCGATAAACCCAGGCTTTAGAGGCGATCGAGGGCGTTGCCAGCAGTTTTAATAAGATATCTTGCCAGGTTTGACCCGCAATTCCTTGATCATCACAATCAGGCAAGGCATTAGGATGCCATTGCCATGCTTGTTGGGCATAGGCAGGAGGTTCAGCAAGAATCTCTCGTTCGTAGAGGGGGGTATTTTCGGCTAAGGCCTTGGCAGGCACTTCCGCAGCAATCTCCCCTTGTTGGGTAATACGGATGATGGGATCACTAATTACTTCCCCAGCTACCACCACATGGAGTTCCCATTTCTGAAAGATGTCAATGAGTTCTTGTTCCCGCCCTTTCTGCGCAACTAATAACATCCGTTCCTGAGATTCGGAAAGGAGATATTCATAAGCTGTCATCCCCGTTTCCCGATGGGGAATCGTGTCTAAATTCAGTTCAATGCCCACCCCACCTTTTTCCGCCATTTCTGAGGTGGAACAGGTTAATCCCGCTGCCCCCATATCTTGGGCTGCTACTACCGCACCCGTTTTAAAGGCTTCTAAACAGGCTTCAATGAGGGATTTTTCTAAAAAAGGATCACCCACTTGGACGGCAGGGCGATCATCGTCTGAGTCTTCTGCTAATTCCGAACTGGCAAAACTTGCCCCACCCATACCATCACGCCCTGTGGTTGACCCCACATAAAGCACAGGATTACCGATGCCAGAAGCCCCTGCTTTCACAATGTCATCGGTTTCCATTAACCCCAGTGCCATCACATTGACCAGTGGGTTGCCGCTATAGGCGGGATCAAAATCAATTTCGCCACCTACCGTGGGAACTCCCACACTATTGCCGTAATGACTAATGCCTTCAACTACCCCTGTAAAAATGCGGCGAGTGCGCGGGTTATCCAGAGTGCCAAAACGAAGCGAATTTAAAATGGCAATGGGACGCGCCCCCATGGTAAAAATATCTCGTAAAATGCCGCCCACTCCTGTGGCTGCCCCTTGAAAAGGTTCCACTGCGGAAGGATGGTTATGGGATTCCACTTTAAATGCCAGTTGGAAACCGTCGCCGAGATCAATGACTCCTGCATTTTCCCCGGGCCCAATAATTACGCGATCGCTGCAGGTGGGAAATTGTTTCAGCAGAGGACGGGAATTTTTATAACAACAATGTTCTGACCACATCACCCCAAACATTCCTAGTTCTGCTTGGTTGGGATGACGACCTAGGCGATTGACAATTTCCTCGTATTCTTCAGGTTTCAGACCTTCTGAGGCAATTTCTTCTTGAGAAAAGGGCGTAGTAGTCATATAGCAAAAAAGATCAGTTTGAAGTTGCCCCCCAGCATTTTAAGAACGTGGGGTGAAAACTGCCATCAAAGCAATGTTAACAGATAGTGTGATCCACCGAACTAGCATGGGGCCAGAAGATGGCAAGATTAGTTGTTTAAAGATTCTTTTTCATGACGAGAAATGGCAATTTCAATAGTTGCCCGCAGTTCTCGTTCTTTAAATGGTTTCAGAATATAGCCATAGGGTTGACTTTCTTTGGCGCGTTCTAAGGTACTTTCTCCGGCATAAGCGGTTAAATAAATCACGGGGATATTATATTCTTTATAGAGGCGGGTCGCGGTCTCAATGCCATCAATTTCCCCTTGCAGGTTAATATCCATTAATACTAAATCAGGGGGATTATCTTGTACCATTTCTAGGGTTTCTTCTCCAGAAGCAACTTGTCCGAGGACTTCATAGCCCATTTTTTCTAATCGTCGATTGATATCGAGTGAAACCACGGCTTCGTCTTCAACAATGAGAATTTTTTTAGCTGACATAGGTTTAAAGTTTAAAATCGTTTACGTTCAATGGGTTTGGGAAAAGTAATTTCAAAACTTGCACCAGGGTTATTTTGAAATTGTAAAGTACCACGTAATTGTTTGGTCAGTGAACTAATCAAAGACACGCCTAAAGAACTGGTTTGATTGGGATTAAAGTCTTCTGGTAACCCCACGCCATTATCTTCCACTTTTAACAGCAAGGTATCCTGTTGTTCATTTTGATAGCCTAAGAAAATAGAAATTGTACCGCGACGACCATCAGGGAAACCATGTTTCAGGGAATTGGAAACCAATTCATTAATCAGTAAGCCACAGGGAATGGCACTATCAAGAGTCATTTGGATGGATTCAATATTCATCTCCGTTTGAATCCAGTCAGGACTAACATTGTAAGACATTAACAGATTAGAGGTCAGATCCTGAATATAATCGGCAAAATCAATATTAGCTAAATTCGCTGCTTGATAAAGTTTTTCATGAATTAAAGCCATGGAAGTAATGCGATTTTGGCTTTCCTCAATAATCGCCAAAGCCTGTTCGTCTTCAATGGTTTGAGATTGTAGCGAAAAGATACTAGAAATCACTTGTAGATTATTTTTAACCCGGTGATGGACTTCTTTCAGGAGGAGTTCTTTTTCTTCTAAAGACGCTTTAAGTTGTTCTTCCGCTTCTTTGCGTTGACTAATATCCCGACAAACGCCAACAATTTTACCATTATGACTGAGATTAATGGAGAGTTCTTGGATAAAGGTGCTGCCATCTTGACGTTGGGCTAGAATTTCACCGCCCCATTTGCCTTGACTTTGTAGTTGCGGGAAAATTTCTTCTTGAATGCGTGAGATTTCGTCAGGGGAATGATGGTTTTGCCATTGCGTTCCTAACAGGTTCTCGGGGGAGTCATACCCTAACATTTGACAATAAGCAGGATTGACATATTGCAGTTCTCCACTAACATCAATAATCATGATACCGTCGGTGCTCGTTTCAATGGCGGTGAGTTGTTGTTGTAATTTTTCTTGGGTGAGTTGTTTTTCTTTTGCCAGCGCGATCGCGGCAGCGGCTGAACTCAATAATCCCACTTCTAAACGTCCCCAATTGGCATCATTTTCACAATTATCAAAGCCAATGAATCCGAAAAATTGCCTATTCACAATCAGTGGAATCATTAAGAAAGATTGAACCTGATATTGTTGGAAAAACTTTTGTTCCTGTTGGGGTAAGTTGGCAACGGTTTTTTGTAAAAATTCCCCTTGGCTTAATTTTTCATAATCTTGCTGTGGGAACTGTTGATAGGAGATAATGTCAGGTCGCTGTTGACGAAATTTAGGGGAAAGTTTAGGGGAAC
The DNA here is from genome assembly GCA_018610095.1 of Halothece sp. MAG. Lineage (GTDB taxonomy): Bacteria > Cyanobacteriota > Cyanobacteriia > Cyanobacteriales > Rubidibacteraceae > Halothece. The sequence continues at coordinate 8,680 of JAHEOB010000313.1, read as the reverse complement.
ACCATAGGGCTGCTTTCTGGCTTTTCAGTTGCCCCTGTTCATCGATAAAGTTTTCATAAACATAAATCCGACTGGCTTCACAGGCATCCCCTAAAATGGCTAACACTTCTTGATAGAGTTTTTGATCTACTGCAGAGGCAATTAACCGCCGTTGTAGCCCTACTAAGGCTTTCAGGTAACGTTCTCGTTTTTTTAAGGCTTCTTTCGACCGTTTCCGTTCGGTAATATCTTCCGCCAATCCAGCGATGCGATAAACGTCACCTTGGTCGTTACGCACGGGGAAAGCGCGATCGCGAATCCAACGGATTTCTCCATCAGCACGAATAATGCGATACTCTTGGTCATAGTCACCGCGAATTTGTTTGGGAATTGCCTGTAGCATCCGTTGATAATCCTCGGGATGGATGGCTTGCAACATATTGGTGGGACAATCATAGACACTGTCCACACTGTATCCCCAAATAAGTTCGTATGCTGGAGAAATATAAATAAACCGTTGCTGTTCTAAATCCACCATCCAAAAAACTTGTTCAATATTCTCAGCCAGTTGACGGAATTGAATTTCACTTTCTTTGAGGGCTAATTCTGCTTGTTTTCGTTCTGTGATATCAATGCCAATTAAGACAGCCGCGTTGCCTTGACGATATTTTTGCCCTGCAATTAGAAAATTGCGACAGTCCCCTTGAATGGTCGTTTCAATTTCTTGACGGGTTTGTGTTTCTGAGGTTGCTAGAAAGTCATTGATCAACTGCACAAACGAGGAACTGTGACCTAAAAAGCCAATTTCTTGATCTACGAAATCTTGGGGATTTAAATTAACCGTATTGGCTAGTTTTTGGTTTACGCCTAAATATCGGCCCTCTCGCGTAACCCAAGACACTAATCCCGGCACGGTATTAATGACCGCTCGCAGTTGATCTTCCACTTGACGGCGTTGAGTCATATCGATGAGAGTGCCTGTAATCCCTGTAATTTCCCCCTGATTATTTGTGGTGACTCGCGCTGTCATTTCTAACCAACAAAAGCCCCCCGATTGGGTTTTATATCGGAGTTCATAGCGACAATGGTCTGTTTCATGATTCATTAAACGGGCAAAGTATTGTTGATTGGTTTGAAAATCTGGGGGATAGGTATAGTTGAGAAAGGGTTTGCCAAGGGTGTGTTCAACGGGATAACCCGTGATTTCTGTCCAAGCCGGATTTAAAAACTGCCAATTGCCACAGGCATCAATTTGAAAGATCACTTCGCGGATACCATTGACTAAAGAACGATATTTTTCCTCACTTTGTTGCAGGGCAGCTTCGGCATATTTGCGATCGCTGATATCTTCTAAAATTAATAATAAAGAGGACGGCTCTTTTTGCGAATAAGAAATTAATGACATGGTGAGATTGACCCACACAAAGCTCCCATCTTGACGGTAGTACCGTTGCTCTTGAGAACAAGTGTTAAGATGTTCAGTCAATAATTGCTGCATTAATTGTTCATTTTTTTCTGCAAATTCTGGGCTAATAAACTCATAGTAGGGATGGTTTAATAAGTCTTGTTCGGGGTAGCCTAAAATCTCACAAACCCGTTGATTGACTCGTTCCAATATTCCGGAACAATCACATAAGGCAATGCCCACTGCTGCCTGTTCAAAAATACTACGAAACCGTTCTTCACTGGCTTGCAGCGCAAGTTCGGTTTGTTTACGATTACTAATATTACGGGTGATAACTCCTAAGTTAATAGGCGCTGCTGTGAAAGAGTCGCGAATCAAGAAAATATTGGTTAAAACGGGCAGTAATGACCCATTCCTCAAATTTTGTAATTCCAGTTCCCCGTACCATTGCCCTGTCTCCAAAATATTGGGATAAATTTCTTTTTCAAATCGGGATTGACTGGAAGCGGAAAAGCAATTTTTTAAGAATAAAGGAAAGTTCCCTTGCGTGGGATTAATGCCTAATAGTTCTTCGCCACTGGGGTTAACAAATTGGATTTGACCATCTAACGTGGTTAAACTAATTAAGTCTTGACTATTTTCTACTAAGCTAGCAAGTTTTTGTCGTTCATCTTTGAGGCGATTACTTTCGGTAATATCAATGGCAACCCCAATTAAATATTGTTGACCATCATCGAGAGCAATGGCAACTGAACTAAAATGATAAGTCGTTTTTTGCTGGTGTTTTCCCAAAAACGTTGCTTCTGCAGTAGATTTACCATGGGTAAAGGCTTCTTGAATTTTGTCGTAAATATAAGCGCGATCGCTGCTGACAAAAAAATCAAGGGGATCCATGGTCCGAATCTCTTGTTCCGTGTAGCCGGTTATGTTTTCTAATTCCTGATTCCACCGCACCAGCGGACCATTTTTCTGGATCATATAAAATAACCCCGGCAGGCTTTGGATAATAGAATCAGAAATTTCTTTTTCTCGACGCAATTGAGTTTCTTTGCGAGCGCGATCGCGCAAATCCCGCCCCTCAGCAATTAATAGCACCACTTGGTCTGATTCATCTCGCACGGCTTTGAGAGAGAGATCGACGGGAATCGATTCCCCACTTGCCGTAACTAATGTCACTTCATGGCGTACAATACTCCCCAGTTTGCCTAATTGAATCCATTGTTGCACCTGCTGGCGACTCTCCTGCTGATCCCACCAAGGAAGTTCCCAAAAGGCTTGGCCAGTGATCTCCTCTAGGGATTGTTCCATCCATTGCAGCCCCGTTTGATTAACTTCCATAACATTCCCTTGGGCATCCAAAAGAACCATTAACTGAAAACTTTGCTCAAACAGGGCTTTCCATTTTTTTTCACTAGCCGTTAACGCTCGATAAACCTGTTTCCGCTCGCTAATATCCTGTAATAAACAGCGAAAATAGCGTTGATTTTTGTCATCCCCTGCAAGGGCACTTAACCGGATGGCGGCGGGAAAGGGCTCTCCCTGTTGTGGAGATAGTTGAACTTCACAAGTTTGGACATCATGATCCCGCTGGGCAACAGTCACCATGGCTTGAGATAAACTATCCTTGCCCTCAGTATCAGCAACAAACCCTAAAAGAGAGGTTCCAACTAATTGCGACGGCTCAACCTTCAGGAGTTGACTTGCGGTAGAATTGACTTGTTGAATTAGACCCTCTTCATTGGTCGTCAAATAACCATCAGGGGCAAATTCAAATAAATCATGATATCGCTGACGTTCCTGTTCGGTTTGATGACGAATGGTTGCTAGTTCTTTTAGTTGGGAAATCCGCTTTCGGATGAGAGTATTGCCAAATACCGAGGATAAAGCGGAGGGATTAGCGATTTGGCTGGTTTCACCGGACTTGTTAGGCGTGGCAACGCTCGGCGGGACGTTTTCGGCAGGAGAGTCAGACTGCCATTTTAGGTACAATTCTAATTGTCGGGTTAAGGTTTGCAGTTCCGTGGATAAACGTTGCCGTTGTTTCAAATCTTGCTCTAACAGATATTGTAGTTGTTGAGCAGAAGGAACATTGCCTTGAACCACTTGCTGCCAAAATGGGGTTAAATGAGAACTATTCCCTAGGGTTTCGGTGATTTTGCGAATGCGATCGAGCAGTGGCTGACAAGTCATCATGAAATCGCAATGGAATATTAGCGGATGGTTATCTTAAGCCTAACCAACTAAAAAAACTTTGGTTGGTAATGATTTCAATTAATAGCAAAGCGACAAATCCTAACATGGCAAATCGCCCGTTCATTCGCTCTGCGTAAGGTGTCCAACCAAAAGCAGGTTCTTCAATTTCGGGTAGCAGTGACGGGGATTGGGATTGGTTTTGGGAGTTAGAACTGGCGTTTGATTGTTGATCACTCATTAGTTAGTAAAGATCGGTTACACCTCTAATTTTCTCACAGCAAATAACTTTCTAACACATGATAAAATAGTAGTTCTATTAAAGTCCTAGGGGACAGTTGCGTTAGCTATCAGGTTTCTCCCGCTAAAAATTAAAGAAACTCAGCGTTAATTTGATTAATTCCAAATCTGTTTAAATTGAGGGGTGGTTTAAGTGGTTGGGATTCATCATGGGGTCATCTCCCATTACTCAGTTGACTCCGACGATGACGGAAAACAAGCGAGGAGGTTTCTTAATATTTCACTTAAGCTGCGCGATCGCGTTTCTCGGCAATAAATACCAAGCACAATGAAGCAATTGTTGGCGATTCACTCAATTTTATCCTTCCTTGAACCTGATTTTAACAATTAACAAATGTTGCTAGTGATCTCATTACAAGTTAGAATACCAACTCCCTTATACGGCTAGGGATATCTCCCTTTGCAATGGCTTTGGCAAGTGAGAATCAACCATTGGTCGGTATGTTCTGTTAAAATAAACTCCTTACCTTGTTACTGGTTTCCTCTTTAAATCTCTCTTGGTATTTCGTTGCAGTGATATCAGCTAATCACTACTATCTCCTGAAAATTTACGAAAAATTTCTTGTAAAAAGATAGGAGTTAAACGATATATTTTTAATAGGAGGAATCTTATGGAGGGAATTCTCCTAACTGAACTGACAATTAGAGGATAATTAAATAGAAAATGGAAGAACAAACAACACCCTTAAAAGGTCGGGCTCTTTTACAGAAAGTTAAAGAACTCTCTGATTTGTCTCGTCGAGAAACGGCTAAAGAGTGTGGCTATTATAACGTCACTAAAGATGGTCAAATCCGCGTCAACTTGACTGAGTTTTACGATGCTGTTTTAGAGGCAAAAGGCGTTCCATTAGATCCCGATGGCGCGAAAGATGGTCGGGGGCGTGAACCGACTTATCGGGTTAGTGTTCATAAGAATGGTCAAATTGTCATTGGTTCTACCTATACTCAAGCGATGGGATTACAACCAGGAGAAGAATTTGAGATTAAGCTTGGGTATAAACACATTCGTCTGGTTCATATGGGTGATAGACCAGAGGAAGAAGTGGAAGAAGCAGAAGAAGCAGTTTCCTAAGCTCAGCTAATAAAAAATCCCTACCTCATCGTAGGGATCGCAAGATAATAGAACTTGGAGTGAGGGGAAAGGAGTTATGGCTTCTTTTCCTTCACCATTATGATTGTATAGTTAATTCCCCATAATCGCTTATTGAGGGGCAAATCGCCAATGATACTGATTCCATTGATAAATGCCAGGGATTTCTAACGCTTGACCATTGTCAAAGCGAATCAGACAGATTTGATAACGACGCCCTTGATATTCTCCTTCCGAGAGATCAATAACTGTGCCAGGATACCAATCTTGATTATCAGGGTTGTCATCTTGAACCCATTCCCAGATGAGATTGGAGACTTCAATGCGATCACCGATATTCAGAGCAGGTGTGGCTGTCTCTAAATAGGGGGTAACATGATGAGGTTGTACACGGTTGAGCCATTGCGGTCCATATTCGTCTCGTAAAAATTGCACTTTTCCTGAGTCGCGCTGTTGCAACCAGTCATTGAGGAGGCGAGATTTCCAAGATTGTTCTCCTTGTTCGATAATAAATTCTAAGAGAGCTTCTAGTTGCTGTGAGGTTAGCTCATCTAAAGGATTTTCATCATTGGGAAGGTCATGGTTAGAATCGGTAAAGGTTTCTAGCAATACTTGTTCAATCACTTCTCGCTGCTGCTGTGATAAAGGATTTTGCCCTTGTTCACAACGATGGAGAATCTCTTCTAACAAAGACTGAATTTGTTGATAGTCCATCCGTTTCAAACAACAGGGTTCAACTTTTCATTGTATTTGCAATATTTGTTATCCCGAAGGTAGGGTCCGTTTTAATAAAGAAGCTCGTTGGCTAATTGCTTCCCAGTTTTCACTATCCACTAAGGAATTGGGAAACAGTTGGGAGGATAATCCCACTGCGGTTGCCCCAGCATTCAGAAACGCTTGGGCATTTTCTAAGGTTACTCCACCTGTGGGAATCAAGGGAATTTGTCCAAGGGGTCCTTGCAAACTTTGAATATAGTTGACGCCGCCTGCCGCTTGCGCTGGAAAAACTTTCACGGCAGTTGCTCCTGCTTGCCAAGCGGTAATAATTTCTGTGGGAGATAATGCGCCCGCAATTATAGGGGTTTGCGCTGCCACTGAGGCTTCAATGAGTTGGGAATTGACATGAGGCGAAAAGACGAATTGCGCTCCCTGCGCGATCGCGCTATTTAATTGATCAACAGTCAGAATGGTTCCCGTGCCAATGGTACAATCAGGTAGTTCATCCCGTAACTGGGGAATTAATTTCTCAGGTTGATGACTATCCCAGGTGATTTCAATCAGGCGAATCCCCCCTTGACGGACACTTTTAGCCAGTTGGAGTCCTATTTGTTGTGAATTAGCGCGAATGACAGCAATTACTTGTTCTTGCTTTAACAATGCTAAGCAGTCATTAGCCCTCATTGGCGTTTGCCCCTTTCATGTTATGATTTGGAGGTTTGTTCTTGCTGAGTCTCTTCTTTACTAAATCGTTTCCGTAGCTTTTCTAAGCGGCGATTCGCGGTTTCATTTTCGGGATCATATTGTAAGGCTTGTTCATAGGTTTCAATGGCTTGCGCGGTTAATTTCTTCTGATCGTAGGCATTGGCTAAATTATTTAAAGCAATGACATATTCAGGATAAAGTTTAATCGCTTCTTTATAATTACGAATCGCTAAATCATACTGTTGTTGGGCAAAATAACCATAGCCGATCGCGTTATAAATTAAAGCTCGATTTTCTGGTTCCACCTCGCTAAATTTGAGGGCTTTTTGCAAAATTTTCGTCCCTTGGACATAGAGCTTTTTTTGCAAGTAAAGGTTGCCTAATTCATAATACTCTTTAGGAGTAGCGGACTCATCTTTGAGTTTTTTCTGTAATTCAGAAATTCGTTTTTCTTTCTTGCGCGTTCGTAGAACTTGGCGAAAAATAAAGTATCCTGCTGTTGCCAAAATTAGCACCAGCATTAACAAGTAGAGAAAGGGCAGATTGTCTTGCATGGCGAATCGATGATAATGCTTTCTTGTTTAGAGTATCATTGTGGGGAAAAAGTCTCGGATTTTAAGCCCCATTCCTTTGCTTTTTGTTGTAACCACCCTGATTCTCGTAAGTCTCGAATGGTCTCGTTAACAATCCGATGTAGGGAAGAATATTGTAACCCTTTGGGCATGACTACCGCTAGGGCTGTTCCACCGGTGCGACCACGAAGAATCTTATAATCAGGATACTGTTGAACCCACCCTGATAAAACTGTTTCTTGACCCGCAAACGCTGTTGCTTCCCCCTGTTCCAGTCGGGATAAGGCTTGTTGATAAGAATCAACTCCTACCAGTTTCGCTTGGGGAAGATGATATTTAATCTGGGCAATGGTTGCGGATTCATTGAGAACGGCAATGGTGTCTCCTGCTAGATCACGCATCTCTTCTAAGCTAGGATCGCGGGTAATCAAGGCAACTTGGTCAAGGTAATAATAGTCACTCAAACGGACAATGCGCGATCGCGATTCTGTGTGACCCACTTGGGCAATTGTCAAATCCACCTCACCCTTGATAACCACCTCTAACCGTTCTCGGTTTGCCACTGGGGTAAATTCCACTGCCTGAGCATCTCCGACAATGACTTCTGCTAATTTTCGGGCTAAATCAATTTCAAATCCTTGTAAATTGCCATGATCATCTCGAAACCCCAGGGGGCGCAGATTATCCTTAATGGCAACTGACAGATGGCTTCGGGATTGAATTTCTTCTAACTCATCGGCTTTGACAGCCATGGGGCAAAGGGATAGTACCGTTGCCCAAACCACTGTCCAACCAACATTGAAAACTCGGCTTCCCCACGAAACCGAGTTCAGTTTTGCCATCAAGCCACTCCTTACCACTAGGCTTTTTTCGCAGTTGCCACGACTTTCGCAAAGGCGTCGGGATCAACCACTGCTAACTGGGCTAACATTTTCCGATTGAGTTGGATATTGGCTTTTCGTAGTTTACCCATCAGTTGGGAATAACTCATGCCATTGTCTCTAGCAGCAGCATTAATCCGAGTAATCCAGAGCGTACGGAAATCCCGTTTGCGACGGCGGCGATCGCGATAAGCGTGCCGTAACGCCTTCATGACTTGCTGGTTAGCGGTGCGAAAGAGTTTGGAGTGACCTCCCCGAAACCCTTTGGCGAGTTTGAGTACCTTTTTATGTCGTTTACGGGCGACATTACCTCTTTTCACTCGTGGCATATTGATTTTCCTCGCTTGTCCAAAATTTACTTCATGTAGGGTAGCATTTGACGCACGTTTCCTTTATCTCGCTCTTTGACAAAGGTCATTTTCCATAAACGACGTTTACGATTGGTAGTTTTAGGTTCTAATAGGTGGTTTCTAAAGGCTTTGCGCCGACGAATTTTCCCACTGCCTGTGGTGCGAAATCGTTTCTTAGCCGAGCGATTCGTTTTCAGCTTAGGCATATTTTCTATAGAGATTAATTTAAATGCAGCCTACTATTGTAATTTAATTGCTCCCAGTTAGGCAATCATTACTTGGAATTACTTACACCGCGATAGTGCAATTGCTTCGTAACCCCCTATATATAAATAATCTGCCTCGTTCGCATCATTAAGGGTGTCGATGTCACCAAAGGATGATAAAAATAGAGACATGATCTAGTTTTTAGTCGCTTCGATAAAAATGATGAATGCTATCTGGGTTTTGTTCAGTTGGCTTCAGCTCTAATCTGGCTCCGTTAGTTATGT
>JAHEOB010000312.1 GCA_018610095.1 Halothece sp. MAG | reverse complement strand
CATCGTCCCATTCCTGATGGGTTTAAGATTAAAACTGCCCAAATCACAAGGAAGGCTGATGGTTATTATCTTACCCTTTCTCTAGAAGATAGTTCCGTTCCAGAATCAACGATTGATATCACCCCCACCTCAGAAAACACTCTAGGAATTGATATGGGGTTGAAGGAATTTTTGGTTACTTCTGAAGGTGAGAAAGTAGAAATTCCTCAGTTTTATCGAAAAGGACAAGAGAGACTTAAAAAGTTACAACAAAAGGTTTCTCGCCGTCAGAAAGGAAGTAACCGTTATCTAAAAGCGGTCAAGGAACTCGGAAAACATCATCAAAAGGTTGCTAGACAGAGAAAAGATTTTCACTTTAATACGATTAAGTTAATACTCAGTCAAGGAGATGTTATTGTTCATGAAAAACTCAATATCAAGGGACTTGCTAAGACCAACCTAGCCAAATCGATTTATGATGCAAGTTGGGGAACATTTTTATCAAGATTAGCTGTCAAAGCCGAAAATGCTGGACAGTTAACAATAGAAGTCAACCCCAAACAAACATCACAAAATTGCTCAGGTTGTGGAAAGAAAGTTCCGAAAAACCTATCAGATAGAATCCATAATTGTCCTCATTGTGGAGTTTCAATTGATAGAGATTGGAATGCAGCAATAAATATAAGAAATTTGGCGGTAGGGATGAACGTCAGTAGTAAAGCTCAGTTACGAACCGAAGCGAAAGCTGGTGCTGCTGAGAAGCTCCACTCACATCTCGAAGAGATTGAGTGTGGGTAATTCACTTTAGGCTTCCCTTAGAACTCGTAAAACACTGGGAATTTGAATTTGATCAATGCCTTTTAAATGTGGAATTTCCTCCAACGCTTTTCGGAATTTTTCTTCTTCAACATTATGCGTCACCACCACAATTTCGGCTAAACCATTATTAAAATCAATTTGGACAATGGACTCTAAACTAACATCATGCTTACCAAAACAAGTGCCTAAATTGCCAATTACTCCCGGGCGATCCACACAAATTAAACGGGCATAAAATCGCGTCACTAGTTTTTGGATGGGCACTAGTTGACTCCGAGGATGTTGGGGAATTTTGATCAGAGGGTTAACCTGCTGACTGCTTTTTAGCATCGCTGCAATATTCATGATGTCAGATACTACAGCACTGCCAGTGGCACCCCCTCCTGCCCCCGGACCGTAAAACATCACTTGCCCAATGGGATCGCCTTCTACTAAAATCGCATTATTAACCCCATCAATGGTAGCGAGAGGATGATTTTTGGGCAGAAGCGTGGGATGGACTCGCACTTGTAACCCTGTTTCATCTCGTTGCGCGATCGCGAGCAGTTTAATTTCAAATCCTAACCGTTCCGCATATTGAATATCCACCGCACTCACTTGGCGGATACCATCACAGGACACATCTTCTAAATTAACTTGTTCTCCAAACGCGAGGGTAGCAAGAATCGCAATTTTATCCGCAGCATCATAGCCATCGACATCCGCACTGGGATCAGCTTCGGCATAACCTAATTGTTGCGCTTCTGCTAACACTTCCGCAAAATCAGTCCCCTCAGCTGCCATTTTGGTTAAAATATAATTCGTTGTGCCATTAATAATCCCTAAAATACTGTCAATGCGATTGACACTGAGGGCTTGTTGAAGGGGACGAATAATGGGAATGCCACCCGCCACTGCTGCTTCAATTAACACATAAACCCCTGCTTGTTCAGCAGCTTGATAAATTTCTTCACCGTAGCGGGAAATCACTGCTTTGTTAGCAGTTACAATGTGTTTACCATTTGCAATAGCTTTGAGGATCAGCGATCGCGCTGGTTCTAACCCACCAATTAATTCCACCACCAGATCAATGTCAGGATCACTCACAATTCCTTCCAAATCCGTTGTCAGTACCCCAGCAGATAATTGTACACCACGGGGTTTATCCAAGGAATTGACCCCAACTTTGCTAATTGTAATCTCCTTTAGTAAAGCATGAGCAGGGTTTGGGGATAATAAACTTTCAGCGGTTGCTGTCCCCACAGTGCCCAATCCGAGCAAACCAACCTTCAAGGATTCTACCACGTCTCTTTTTTATCCTTAACTTTGTGTCACCAACAGCAGTCTTGATTTTAAAAGATCAGCATCATTTTTGCAGAGTTGCCACTAAAAGGGATTCAAAATATTAAAAAACTGACGAAGTCTTAGCAGAAAGATGATATTGCGAACCTCACTACTTAATGTGGGTGGCGGAGACTGGGCTAATTGTTGTTTGAGTAGGGCATATTCAGCCGCCGTCATGGGCGTACCGTCGATCGGCGATCGCGCTTCTAAAATAATTTGCGTCCGTAACACTTCTTCTGGGGTATCCTCAGCAGGGGGGAGAGCAATACTGGGATTAACGATCCCCACTAAGCTCAATCCTAATCCCCATCCCAATAAATGTCTTTTTCTCATCAGCTAAAATCGAGCAAGTTTATCAAGATTTTTCCTTATTTTAAGAGATATTCCGGGGTTAAATCAATTTTGATGGATTCCTGATTAGCAATTTGAGATAACCAACCATCGGATAAATTCGTCGTGCTTAAGTAATTGATATCTCGACTGACTCGCGATAAAAGTTGATGCCTTAATTCCTCGACAACCACTTCTACATTCCCATTATCATTGTCATTGCTATCTGGATAATAAAGCGGACGTGCTTCCATTTTGAAAGAATAGAGTTGATAAGAATGACTCTGTTTTTTTATAGCAATTGGGAATTTATAAAAAACCAGTGGTTCTTCCATTAACGTTAAAGCAAAATAAATAATAATTTTGTTATTAACTAATCGATAACTATCCTGAAGTGCTTGATTGCCGTCAAGATAGGATAAATAGTTGGCACTTGCTAATTGCGTGTTTAATCGCGTTTTTAAATCGGCAATTACTTCTAAACAATCTTGGATATATTGTTGTTTATATTCCGAAAATTGCTCGACTTTCTCTTGAAGTTGCTTCACTAATGATTCGTATTGATCCATGATGAGTAAAATATGATCTTCTAACTCCTGAGCTTACAATATTTGATGGCTTAGCCAGATCGCATTTGACGAATAACCATTCCCACTGTTAGTTTTAAGTATAGGCATAGAATAAAATATCCTTGAAAGGGTATTTTCCCATTGCCTAATTACTCCTATCACACCATATTTTTGCTTCCTTCCCTTTTTTCTTTTGATAACATGGATTCCATTGCTACCATCCTTTCTGCTTTAGCCAGTACAACCGCAGAAGCCCTAGCAGGAGAAACTGGAAAAACAGCGATCCAAGATGCCTATAATGGCTTAAAATCATTAATTCAGCGCAAATTTTCTGGTGATACTAGTGCAGAAACGGTTTTGGAGGAATACGAAAGCGATCCAGAGACCTATGAAGCACCTCTGAAAAAGAAACTGACAGAGGTAGGTGCCGATCAAGATCAACAAATTATTAATGCAGCTCAGGAATTACTGGAACAATTAGAGTCGCAACAATCAAGTTCCGGTAAATACCAACTAAACTTTCAAGGGGAAGTAAAAGGGGCACAAATTGGGGATAATAATACCCAAACCAATACCTTTAGCTAAAAACATAACGGCTCATTAGCAAAGTCCAATCATTCCAAGTATTATGGCTACTTATCGTCGCAATCAACTGTCTTCGCAGAACTATCAACGACTGAAAGCAGAAGCAAAAGCCCCTTATCGGGGATTACGCAAAACCATTTATGTTGCCTTGGCTGCCTCTGGATTAATTGGGGCATTTGTAATGATTACGAAATTAGCTGCGGGAGGGAATCTGACAGAAATCTTACCGAATTTAGGACTGCAAGTGGGAATTGTGCTATTAATGGCTTGGCTATTCCATCAGGATAGTTAAAATAGGGCGATGGCAAAATTAACAAGGAAGAAGAATCAGCTATGACACAACTATGGTCTGAGCCTGATTTATCAAAAGCTGCGTTTATTGCTCCTAATGCCACTGTAATGGGGAATTTAACACTACAAGAAGGGGCAAATATTTGGTATAGTGCGGTAGTACGAGCGGATG
>JAHEOB010000311.1 GCA_018610095.1 Halothece sp. MAG | reverse complement strand
CCTGATGATTTCTATGCTTGGTTTAACCGAGGGATTGCACTAGATAAGTTAGGAGAATATCAACAAGCTCTGGAATCTTATGATCAAGCCCTGTCTCTTAAATCGGATCATTACTGTGCTTGGTATAACCGAGGCAATGCACTAGGTAACTTAGGACAATATCAACAAGCAATTGAATCTTTTGACCAAGCCCTGTCTCTCCAATCTCATGAATTTTATGCTTGGTTTTACCGAGGAGTTGCACTAATTTATTTAGAACAATATGAACAAGCCTTTGAATCTTTTGAGCAAGCTCTATCTCTACAACCTAGGTCTTACATGCTTCCTATAAGAAAGCTTGTTTTGAAGGTTGGCAAAAAGCTATTAGCGGGATTTAGACAAATCACCTAGCGCGATCACTGCTTTTCATTATAGAGAAATTGCGCGATCGCTGCTTTTGAAGTGGAACAAAATACTGCGCGATCGCTGTTTTTAATGTAGTGAAAGGAGTGCGCGATCGCTGCTTGGATGGTATTGAGATAATTGCGCGATCGCTGCTTTTGAAGTGGAACAGAATAATGCGCGATCGCTGCTTGGAAGGTATCGAGATAATTGCGCGATCGCGCTACTCCCAAACGGCTGAAGGAAACTGTTTTTTCAATGCCGGAATAAATGGTGAGGGATTTTTCTTTTGCAAGGAGTTGCCCCCTTCTAGATTAACCCGACTCCAGCTAAAAGGCGCATTTTCTGCTGCTGACAGCCACAGTAATCGTTTGGCGCGTGTCATGGCGACGTAAAAGAGTCGATATTGTTCTGCCGTTTGTAATTCTCCTGCTTTCTGCCATGCCTCAATGGGTTTGCTAATGGTAATGGGTTCTTGGCGATACCGGCTATGCACAATGCCACGAATCTGCGATCGCGCAACTTCGGGTAAAGCAAATTTGCCTAAAAATTGACTGGAACTTGGAACGCGCTGAGAACCGGGAAGATTATCTTGATGGAGAAAGGGAATGAAGACATAATCCCAGTCTAAACCTTTGGCTTTGTGCATGGTAATAATGGTGACTTGTCCTGGGTTAGTATATTGTTCATCACTGTCTTCTTCGATGGCTTCAAATTGTTCGGAATTGACAATTTCACTGAGGGTATTAATAATTTCAGTGAGGGCACTATGGCCTTGCGTTTGTTGGCGTACCCGTTCTGCTAATTTTTGAACAGTGGCAAGTTCGGAACTGGTATAGTTTAGAGTTAATCCCAAAAAGGAAATTAGTTGATAGGTGGGAAGTTCCATGCGGGCTTGCAGAAGATTGCGACAGTAATCACTGGCTTTTTGTACTGCGGGATTATCAACCACATCTAATGGGCTTGGATATAGAAATTTTTCGGGATAGGTGGCAAGGGCATTAATATCTTGTTGAGGAATTAAATTGCGTTTGGTTAAAACCGCTAAACTGGCTTTGGTATGCTCAGGGGAATGAGGACGATTAATAAATTGTAGTAGGGTTAAAATTTCATGGGGAATTTGAGAAGCTCGTTGGGTTTGGCTGACTTCGTAAACCGGAATCTGATGATCTCGTTGTAGATAGGTCAGGGCTTGGGCAATAAAATTACTTTGACGGTTGGTTCGTACCAGAATGGCTGCATTATGGTTGGGGTTGGCGTGCAATAATTGTTGCAACCGCTGTCCCATTAACTGGACAGTTTCATTAATATCGCTTGGGGTGTGAATTTCTAAACCATTGCCCGTGGCAGACGGGTTGGCATCTGGTTGGGGATCAGTTTCAGGAACGGGATGGATATCTTGGAGGCGAAAGGGAATTTCTTGAGGATGATTGTGATTGCCCCAACGGAGAAAGTAATTGGCTGCTTCCATAATGATGGGGGTACTGCGCCCTGCTTGATCCATTTGGGCAAGGCGATGCTCTTGTTGACAGCTTTCACAAAAATCACGAAAATAGAGCGGATCAGCAGGGGTAAATGTGGAATTAATGGCTTGGTTGGGATCACCCACTCGTACCAGATTCGGTGAATTACCGTTGGGATAACAGGCAAGAATGTCTAACAGTTGCGCTTGCAGAGGACTAGAATCTTGCGCTTCGTCTTCTAACACCCCATAGGTTTGTTCCTGTAATTCTTGGACAATGTCGGGCGATTGTAAGACCCGTAACGCGCCGATAATCATATCATCATAATCCATTAAACAGCGCGATCGCGCCATTTGCTCATAAAGGTCATATAATCCTGCGGTAATGGCTAAAATATTATACTCATCCTGACTTTCCCAACTCCATTCCCACAATTGCTGCGGGGATAGCCCAGAACTTTTGGCTTCCTGTACCGCAGTTCGGGTTAATCTCGGTAAGACTTCCGTGCGTAAGACTGACTCACGACGCAGGCGTTCCGTTTCTTCCCCATCAAACTCAACCCCGTAAAGTAAGGTTTGATAAAACTCGGGATACCGATTAATCCACTGTTGCACCGTCTCTTTGATTAAACGATGATTTTGGTTGGGAGTAATGAGGGTATAAGTTTCTGAATCTAACCCAGATAGATTGGGATAACGGGAGGCAATATTCAGGGCTAATCCGTGTAGCGTATGAACACTAAAGCCTCGCGGTGGATAACCTAATTGTTCGAGATAGCCTCGAATTTTTTGTTTTAGACTAGCAGCCGCCGATCGCGTAAACGTAACAATAATTAATTGTCGTTTAGGATTAAGCTGTTCTCGTACTAGCGCGATCGCTGCCCCAATTGCCATCCCCGTCGATTTGCCAGAACCGGGAACAGCCGAAACGGCTAACTTTCCCCCTTGCCAATCCGCTAACGGTTGTTGTCCCCGCCGTAGCTGATTTCGCAATTGCTGTAATTGCTTTTCCATTGCTTTTAATCCGATTCCCCAGTTGCTGCGCGATCGAGCTTAAATATAATCACCCCTAACGGCGGTAAACATAAATCCAAGGAATAAGGTTGTTCATGAAACCTCCATTGTTGCGTCCATTTGCCCCCTAAATTCCCCATATTACTCCCGCCATATTCTCGACTATCAGAATTAAAAATCTCTCGATAAAATCCTTGTTCGGGAACACCAACGCGATAGTGACTATGGGGTTGAGGGGTAAAATTACAAACCACCACTAAAAAGTTTGAGGCGTCCTCAGCACGGCGAATAAAAGAAATTACACTATGCCGATGATCATTACAATCAATCCAACTAAATCCTGGTTCACCAAAATCCTGTTCAAAGAGGGCAGCCTCTTGACGATACACGCGATTTAAATCCCCCACATATTGCTGGAGACGTTGGTGAAACGGATACTCCAATAATTCCCAATCTAAGGCGGTATATTCATTCCATTCTCGCCATTGTCCAAATTCCATGGAGGCAAATAGGCTTTTCTTACCAGGATGAGTAAACATATAAGCAAACAGCGCCCGCAAATTAGCAAACTTTTGCCACTCATCCCCAGGCATTTTCCCTAACAAATGTTTTTTCTCATGAACCACTTCATCATGAGAAAGGGCAAGCATATAATGTTCACTGTGGTGATACCACATGCTAAAGGTTAAATTATTCTGATGGAATTGCCGAAACCAAGGGTCCATGCTGAAATAATCCAGCATATCGTGCATCCAGCCCATATTCCATTTCAGATTAAACCCTAACCCTCCCGTATAGGTCGGCCAAGACACCATGGGCCATGCCGTTGATTCTTCTGCAATGGAGAGGGCACCGGGGAAATAGCTAAATAATAAATAATTGGTTTGCCGAAGAAATGCCACCGCATCTAAATTTTCGCGACCACCATATTCATTGGGTAACCATTCTCCTGGTTCCCGTTGATAATCTAGATAAAGCATAGAGGCAACGGCATCCACCCGTAACCCATCCACATGATATTTATCCAACCAAAACAGGGCATTGGCAACTAAAAAATTGCGCACTTGATTACGGCCATAATCAAATACAAATGTGCCCCACTCTTTATGTTCTCCCCGTCTGGGATCAGGATGTTCGTAAAGATGCGTTCCGTCAAACCACGCTAAGCCATGACTATCTTGGGAAAAATGCCCTGGAACCCAATCTAAAATGACCCCAATGCCATTTTGATGACATTGATCCACAAAATACATAAAATCATGAGGTGTGCCATAGCGAGAGGTGCAGGCATAATACCCTGTTATTTGATAGCCCCAGGATCCATCAAACGGGTGTTCTGCTACTGGCAACAATTCAATATGGGTATAACCCAATTTTTTAACGTAGGGAATTAAGGTGTGGGCGAGTTCATAATAGGTGAGAAATCGGGCATTGGGATTTTCCGCCGACATCTTCACTGGCGAAAGTTCCCCAGCTAAACTTTGCGGTGGATCATTGACTGACCCCTGTAACCAAGACCCCAGATGCACTTCGTAAACAGAAATGGCTTGCTTGAGGGGATCACGATTTCGTCGTTGGTTCATCCAATCTTGATCCCCCCACGTATAAGCATCTAAATCGGTAACAATTGAGGCAGTATGGGGACGAACATCTTGCTGAAACCCGTAAGGATCAGATTTGTAATACCATTCCCCATCGGGTCCTTGAATGGCAAATTTATAGCGTTCTCCTGTTTTAATCTCTGGAATAAAGCGTTCCCATAAGCCATTATCTCGGTATTGCATGGGATGATGTTGGCTATCCCACTGATTAAAATCCCCAATTACAGCAATCTTTTGTGCATTTGGTGCCCAAGTAGCAAAATACACCCCTGTTACCCCTTGCATTGTTGTGGGATGCGCTCCTAACTTTTCATAGATGCGGTGATGATTCCCTTCGGAAAATAAGTAAATGTCATACTCCGTAAGATGAGGAAACCAAACCGCATAGGGATCATAAATAACTTTTTCCACGTCCCCTTGTTTAATTCGCAGTTGATAGTTAAGCAGTTGCTCTGCTTCGATCAGGCACTCAAAAAAGTGAGGATGATGAACTGAGTGCATGGGATAATCTTCCCGCGCTTCTGGTAAACGCACCCAAGCTGCTTCTGCATCAGGTAAATAGGCACGTACCACCCATGTTTGATCATCCTCTTCAACAGGATGCGCTCCAAGAATGCGATCAGGGTTAGGATGTTGATTGTGGACAATCTGCTGGACTTGTTCTGGGGTTAAGGTTTGGACCATTCACTATTCACATTAACCAGTTATTAGCAGGAGAAGGGGCAGCCCTGGAGGGGAATGCCCAAAACTAATGCGATCCTTCCCCTAGCTATTAACGATTTTCTCACTTTATAACCGTTATTTAAATCAATAATTACGACTTATTTTTGGAGCCAATAAAATATTGATACCCAGCATAGCCTAAGCCAGCAATGATCGCTAAGGTTAATAGAGATGTTACAAGTTGAAAGATCGTTTTTAATAGGGAAAAACTAATCCCAATACCCACCACAACGACAATGATTTTGCCAATAATCGGAAGTTGGTTAAACCAATTTCGGACTTGCGACGCGATCGCGCTAGCTTTATTAGAAAATTTATTGGAATCCATTGGTGACGGTTCCGCAAATTTCGTTTCTTCCGAAAAGTTACTTTGTTGGGAATGGGTATTGTAAGTACCGTTAGCAGAGGCTTCCACTTCCGCCTCTAATTCCTCTAGTCGCTTTTTCCAGTCGGTTTGAAAGTTTGGTTGATTCATTTCCCGTTCCTCTTAACGATATAGACAGCTACGAAACATGAACAGTGATATAGAGGTTGGTGAGTTATTTAAGAGATAATAAAAATAGAAGCACTTAGATTGATTCACTCGGAGTTAAAAATGAAACGCCAACCTTCTAATTGTCTGTTTATTACAACCCTTGCCACCATTGTATTTGGTTTAGCGCCAACTGAGGTATTAGCTGAACCGATTTCAGTGAGTCCTAATTTCTCAAGCCCTATGACGACTAATGGGGAATCAGGTGGCAGCCAAAAAAGTAGTGATTGTGGATATATCCCCGAAACCCCACAAGAAGTGATTAATGTTACAGAACGCATTAACTATATGCGGATTACCGTAGAAAGTGAACAGAGTAACCCGAACCTATTAATTAAAGGGCCCGATGAACAATTCTGTATTCTAGGAGATGAGGAGGAAGAAACATCAATGTCTGGCGTTTGGATGCCAGGAGAATATCAAATTTATATTGGCGAGGATAAAAAACAAAGCAGTCAATATACCCTTCACCTTTCTACACAGCAATAAAGAATAGACATCCCCCAATACAGGTAAAAATATAAAACTAAAATTAAATTCTTTTGATAGAGATGTCAATCAGATAATCTGCGTTAAGGTGGTAATAGTGGATAGGAAATCTTAACTAAATTTGTTTGTAGTTTAGAACACGTTATTTGCGATTCAAGGAGTAATAATTATGAGTAATCTCGAAAAAGAAATTGAAAAACAACGTGAAGAAGCTCGGGAAGTTTGCAGTAGTGAAGGCACTGAATCTCAAGACTGTGCTGTTGCTTGGGATACAGTAGAAGAATTACAGGCAGAGTATTCCCACCAGCGTAGTGAACAACCCAAGAAAACGTCTTTAGACGAATATTGCGAAGAAAATCCCGAGGCAGCAGAATGCCGTGTCTATGACGATTAATTAATGGAAACCCTTGAAACGCTCAACAGAGTGAGTCAATTCTAACCAACGGCAGCAGGAGTTAAGGCTTCTGCTGCTTTATTGTTCTCGATACCAACGAGTTTCTCCTCCTGGTTGATCAATTAAGATCACCCCCTTAGCTTTTAGTTGATCTCGAATTTGATCGGCTTGGGCAAAATTTTTCGCTTTACGAGCTTGAGTTCGTTGTTGTACTAAAGTTTCAATCTCTTCATCACTTAAGCTAGATGCAGAGGAAGTCGTCTCTTCTGCTTTTGCCTCTAATCCCAAAACATCTGCTAACTCTGCTAAAGTATGCCATTTAACAGCTAATTCCTTGGCAGAAGCCTCAGTTGTTCCTTGATGCAATAACAAATTCCCTTCCCTGCGTAACTCCTTAGCTAATTCAAATAGAATCGGTAATCCCCCTGCAAAATTAAAATCATCATCGACCACCTCAGCAAACCGTTTTTGAATCTGTTCGTCACTCTTTTGCGGTGGGTTATGATCCCAACCTAATTGCTTGCCGTAATGCGTTTTAAATAGTAACCCTTCTCGCAGGGTATTCCAACCATTTCTTGCCCCTGCCAATCCCTCATCAGTAAAATCAAGGGGTTTCCGATAATGGGTTTGCAACATAAACAGACGTAACACCATGGGATCAACCCTGTCTAATAAATCACGAAGGGTAATAAAATTCCCCAGCGACTTCGACATTTTTTCCCCTTCCACTTTCACCATCCCATTATGTAACCAATAACGAGCAAGCGGTTTCCCAGTAGCAGCCTCAGACTGGGCAATTTCATTTTCATGGTGGGGGAACATTAAGTCACCGCCACCGGCGTGAATATCAATCGTCTCTCCTAATTCCTGTTTCACCATGGCAGAACATTCAATATGCCAGCCTGGGCGACCTTCTCCCCAAGGAGAGGAAAAAGAAGGTTCTTCAGGTTTCGCTGCTTTCCAGAGGGCAAAATCAAAGGGATCATATTTTTTGTGTATATCAGGATCAGTTTCTTCTACCCGTCCACTTGCCCCTGCTTTTAAATCTTCTAACTTCCGTCCAGATAATTTTCCATAGTCGGGAAACTGATGCACAGCATAATAAACATCACCATTGGCAGCGTAGGCATAGCCTTGATTTTCTAACTGGGAAACTAATCGTTTAATCCCATCAAGGGCATGAGTGACACGAGGATAAGCATCTGCTTTTTTGACCCCTAACCGCTCCATATCATCAAAGTAGGCTTGAATAAAGCGTTCTGCAATCTCCTCCATCGTCGTGCCTTCGTCTTGAGCACGTTTTAGAATTTTATCGTCAATATCGGTAAAGTTTTGCACGTAGTGTACTTGATACCCTCGCCATTCTAAATACCGACGAACCACATCCCAAACCAAACAAGTGCGTCCATGACCCAAATGACAATAATCATACACGGTAACACCACAGCAGTACATCCCAATTTTGCCCGACTCAATTGGGATAAAGGGTTCTTGGCGACGGGTTAGACTATTGAAAACGGTTAAGGTCATAGCACAATTAAGTAATAATAGTAAAAATGAAGTTAAAAACGATTCTGTATCAAGTTTATTATGACAACGGTTAATTCGCAGCTTCCAAGCCAACAAGAACAAGGAATGGATGCCCCTAAAATGGGGTTACCGGTTACTATCATCACAGGTTTTTTAGGCAGTGGCAAGACAACCCTTCTCAATCACATCTTAAGTAACAATGAGGGACTGAAAACTGCGGTCTTAGTGAATGAATTTGGTGAAATTGGAATTGATAATGACCTCATTGTGGAATCCGATGACAGCATGGTGGAGTTGAATAACGGTTGTATCTGCTGCACTATCAATAATGATTTAGTGGATGCAGTTTATAAAGTTTTAGAACGGGAAGAAAAAATTGATTATTTAGTGGTTGAAACCACAGGAGTAGCTGATCCTTTACCCGTTGCCCTAACCTTCCTTAGTACTGAATTGCGGGATATGACGCGCTTAGACTCCATCGTAACGGTTGTTGATTGTGCCAACTTTAGTTTGGATTTATTTAATAGTGAGGCAGCTTATAGTCAAATCTCTTATGGAGATATCATTCTCATGAATAAAACGGACTTGGTTTCTGAAGCAGAGGTAGAAGGCTTAGAAAACCGCATTCGAGAAATGAGAGAGGCACCAAGAATAATTCGCACTCAGAATGCCAATGTCCCGTTACCGTTAATTTTAAGTGTGGGCTTGTTTGAATCAGATCGATATTTTGCCCCAGAAGATGACCACGATCATGATCATTCTCATCACGACCATGATCACCATCATCATGACCATCACCTCGATAATGATGGGTTTGTTTCGTTATCATTCCAAAGCGATCGGCCATTCTCAATCCGTAAATTCCAATCCTTTTTAGATAATGAATTACCAGAAAATGTTTTTCGCGCAAAAGGCATTCTCTGGTTTGATGAAAGCCCCAATCGTCACATTTTTCACTTGAGTGGAAAACGATTTTCTATAGACGATGATGAATGGCAGGGTGAACCGAAAAATCAATTAGTATTTATTGGTCAAAATTTAGACTT
>JAHEOB010000310.1 GCA_018610095.1 Halothece sp. MAG | reverse complement strand
AAGCTTCTCAACAGGAGGAAGTTGAGGAGTTAGGAGAACTCGACGACTTTGATGAGGTCTTCTCGGAACAAGAATCAGAATCCAGTTCTACCACTTCTCAACAACCCACTGAAACCGAACAAGAATCCTTTGACACTACCTTTGAACCAGCAGAATCTACCCCAAGCAGTGAAAGCACTCAACAGGAGGAAGTCGAAGCCTTAGATGAGGAGTTAGGAGAACTCGACGACTTTGATGAGGTCTTCTCGGAACAAGAATCAGAATCTAGTTCTACTACTTCTCAGCAACCCACTGAAACGGAAGCAGAATCCTTTGAACAACCAGAAGCCACTCCAAGCAGTGAAAGCACTCAACAAGAAGAAGTCGAAGCCTTAGATGAGGAGTTAGGGGAACTCGACGACTTTGATGAGTTATTCTCGGAACAAGAATCAGAATCTGGTTCTATCACTTCTCAACAACCCACTGAAACCGAACAAGAATCCTTTGAACAACCAGAAGCTACTCCAAGCAGTGAAAGCACTCAACAAGAAGAAGTCGAAGCCTTAGATCAAAATCTGGAAGAATTAGACGACTTTGACGAATTCTTTTCCCAACCAGAATCAGAATCCAGTTCCCAGCAAAGAAGTGAAACGGATGAAGATGAGTTTGATAATCTTTTTGGAGAACAAGAATTAACCCCAAGTGATGATCCTTTCCAACAACAAGACGTAGAATCTTTGGAAGAATTTGAAGAGTTTTTCTCTAACCAACAGCAGGAGTCGAGTTCTACTTCTTCATCTAGTTCCCAGCAAGAAAGTGAAACCGAAGAAGATGAGTTTGAAACCTTATTTGCTGATTGGGAAGAGCAACCTACCCATCAAAGTCAAAGCTCTCAAGAACCAAATTCTCAATCGCACACTTCTCAAGAAGATGAAGCATTTGAAGACTTTGATTCATTCTTTTCCGAAGAGCAAAGTAGCAGTGAACAATCTCAACAAAATGAAGAAATTGATAGTTTATTTGACCTCGAGCTTGATGATGAGCTTGATGATGAAGATAATCAAACCTCAAAAAATAATAAAAATCAGTGAATTTTTCTCTCCACTCATTTCCTTTGCTCGCTCTATGGTGTGATTTGTCAGGGTGTTTGCTCAAGCAAATTCCTAACCTTAGAATGAACAAACCGCTTCGGTTATATTAGTGATTCCCAGTTGTTTCCATTCTAGTGATGGTGGGTACAAAGCCCACCTTTCAAAAAAAACTAATAATTAACCTTCCATTGCTTGAGTGGAAGCGGTTTCTGCCACTGTTTCATGTGCAGGAGAACGAACTGCGCGGAACATTCCAAAACGACACAACCCTTTTCCAAACGCCAATCGCATCAATAATAAGGTTGGCACTTCTCGAATGGATTTAATAAAGCCATAAAGCCCAAACTGCATCCAGCCTTGAGGACGGATAATCCCTTGCCAGATAGTATCAAACCATGAGGGAAGAGTGGCTTCTGTCCAATCATCGGTGATGACGTTACCTTCTACTAACCCCGTTGCTTCTAGGGTTTCGGCAAATCCTTCAATACTAGAAAATGCCGGATGAGACCATTGATCTAAAAGTTGGCGCATGATTGGTTGTTCCCAGAACGTTAGGGGTTTTTTGCGTTCGTCTCGTTGATTCCAATCGGCAACAACTAAGATTCCCCCTGGTTTGAGAACTCGCAATAATTCTCTGGCAAAACTTTCTTTATCAGGGATGTGAGGTCCGGTTTCAATTGACCATACCACATCAAAACTTTCATCTGGGAAGGAAAGAGACATGGCATCATCTACCATGAAATCGGCATCTATATCAGGCGGAGTTAGTTCTTTAGCCCGTTTCACTTGTTGGGGACTAATGGTGACACCTGTGACGGAAAAGCCATAATCCCGTGCTAGGATACGACTGCTGCCACCAATTCCACAACCGACATCCAAGACAGTGGTTTTAGGAGAAAGTTGGTCTAAACCGCCCCAACGAACCATTTCATGGACAAAGTCGTATTTGGCTTGTAAAAAGTCTTTCCGTTGCGGTGGCGAACCATAATGACCTAGGTGAATGTGTTCTCCCCAGTAATATTCTAAAATTCCGTCTTCTGTCCATTGATCATAAGAACTTGCGACGGACTCTTGTGATTGATAACGGCGGGCACTCATGACATAGGCAACAATGCCCGTCATTAGCAATAATAGGAGAATGCCTAGAATTAACAGTAATATATTCATTTCAATATATCCTTATGGTTTCCGCTATTCATTATCTTACTGGGTTGCTAATAGGGCTTGGGTGACTTGTTTTTCTAATTCCGTTAGGGTAGTGGAATTATCGATGACGATATGGGCTAAGGCGGTTTTTTCTTCAATTGGCATTTGGGCATTAATGCGCGATCGCGCTGTTGATTCTGACACACCATCTCGTTCGATAATTCGAGTTAATTGCTGTTGTGGAGAACAATAAATGACCCAGATTTCGGTAACTAAATCGGTCATTTCCGCTTCAAATAATAGGGGAATCACCACGCCAACAACATCTGTCTCTTGTTTTGATAAGTCGGTTTCGATGCGATGACGAACATAAGGGTGAATTTGTTGTTCCACCCATTGTTTTTCTGCTGGTTGATGAAAGATAATCTCTCCTAAGCGCGATCGCTGTAAGCTACCATCAGGATTTAGAATCTGCTGACCATAACGTTGGGTAATTGCCTCTAACATGGGTGACCCTTTTGCAACCGCTTCTCGGGAATAGATATCAGCATCTAAAATGGGAATATCATAAGTATAATTTAAATAAGTTGCTACGGTACTTTTACCTGTTCCCATACCACCTGTAATTCCAATGACCCGTTTTTCCATCTTTTCTTTGTACTGGGGAGTTAAATTAAATTACTTTGTCTTTGCTTCAACTAAGGCTTTGGTTAATCCCTCTAGCGTATATTCTTTTGCTTCAATGTCGCATCGTCCAAACCATTTTCGACAAGCCTGAGACGTTTGAGGGCCAATGGAAGCTAAAGCAACCCTTGCTAACATTTGTTCTAACGCTACTTTAGAACCGAAAACTGGGGTCACTAGTTCGTAGAAAAACTTAACCGTTTTAGAACTGGCAAAAGTAATGATATCTACCTGTTGGGCTTGTAACGCTGCCATGGCAGTCGGATCAGCTTGTTCAGGGCAACGGGATTGATAGGCAGCAACAGCGACCACTTCTGCATTTTGTTCCTGAAATTGTTGAATTAAGACTTCTCTCCCTCCACTTTCAACTCGCGGGAAAAGGATTTTTTTGCCCGATAAGGAATCAGGAAAGTTATCCACAACAGAATCTGCAACAAAGTCGGGGGGAATAAAAGTAGGGTTGATGCCTTGCTTTTCTAAAACCTTTGCCGTTTTTTTTCCGACAACAGCAATTTTTAACTGCTTTAATTGGTCACGATTAATGTTTAAATCATCTAATCGTTGAAAAAAATAATTTACCCCATTAGCAGAGGTTAAAATCAGCCAATGAAAGCTGGATAACTGCTGAATGGTTTCATCTAAAGGTTGCCAACTAGAAGGAGGATGAATTTCTAAGGCAGCCATCTCCAAAACGGTTGCCCCTTGTTGTTCCAGCAGTTCCCGAAAGGTTTGCGCTTGGGCTGCTGCACGAGTCACTAAAATGGTTTGATTTGCTAACGGCAGAGACACAATAATCCCTTAATACAATTGATCGAGCAAGGAGAAGGGCGTAGGATTAATTAGCTGTTTTAAGCCCTTGTTGAAGATTACCTCGCTATTTTAGCAGAATCAATCATAGCAATGACATCATCAAGTTTAAGGAAAGTTATATAGCAGTTCTCACTTGCGTAATACCAATTCTAAAAAAGATTGCACTCAATTAATTAAAAATACTTTATGCTTTGGTTTATTTTTGCTATTTTAAGTGCCCTTTTTGGGTCTCTTCGGGACTTAGTCAGTAAGTATGGCTTAAAAGATGTTGATGAATATATTATTACATGGTCATCAAGGTTTTTTGCGCTTCCAATTTTCTTAACGCTGTTATGGTGGGAAGACAATCCGCCACTTGGGGAGCATTTTTTGCCCACATTAATGGTGATTTTGGTAATTCAAATTGTTTCCAATATTTTGTATTTTCGAGCCCTAAAAAGTTCCGATTTATCATTAACGGTCCCCATGATTTCTTTTACGCCTTTATTTTTATTAATCACTTCTCCACTCATTGTGGACGAACACTTAAGCCTGTGGGATGGGGGAGGAATTGTTTTCATCGTTTTGGGGTCTTACGTTTTGAATTTAAAAAGCAAACAGCAAGGATATTTAGCTCCCTTTAAAGCCTTTTTAACCAATAAAGGACCGAAAATCATGTTAGGAGTTGCTATGCTTTGGAGTCTGCTTTCAACGCTTAATAAAGTAGGTGTCCAGAATTCTTCTCCCACCTTTTGGGCAGCGGTTACTTCAACCAATTTAGCAGTTGCTTTATTCCCCATTATGATCTCTAAATCTTGGGGAAATCTTCAACAAATCCCGAACCATTTCAAGGTGTTGATGACAATTGGCATTTTACAAGGATTAACGGTTCTCTTTTTTTTAAAAGCGATTACGTTAACATTGGTTGCTCAGGCCGTTACCGTTAAGCGAACCACAATCCTCTTTTCTGCAATTTGGGGACACTTGATATTAGGTGAACCCGGTATTCAAGAACGAACGATCGGTGCAACCATTATGGTATTGGGGGTTGCAATTATAACTCTTTTTTGAACAGCGCGATTGCTGCCTGAGTAATTTCTAAATCCTTAAAAGGGATCTTCCCCTGGCACCGGCCCTGCTGGGGTTAATTCTAAACCACTAAACCAACCATTAGTAGAAAACTCTGGAAGAATTTCTTGAATAAAGGCTTCTGCTGCTTTTGATCGATACCGATTGGGATTAAGAATTAAGGAGAGGGTTCGTTTCACCATCATTTCTTGAATATTCATGCGATACAAGGTTCCCATTTGTAACTCTTTTTCAATGGCGGAAATCGAAACAAAGGCAACGCCTAATCCTGATTGCACAGCATTTTTAATCGCTTCAATTGAATTTAATTCCATTTCAATGTTGAGACGTTTGGGATTAATGCCCGATCGCGCTAAAACTTGATCAATGACTTTACGAATCGTGGATTGAGAATCAAGGGTAATAAAATTGAGCTTATATAAATCTTCTTTGGGAATGGCTTGCTGTTTTGCCATCGGATGGGAACCCGCCATGATCAAAGCCAGTTCATCCTCGGCATAAGGTAAAATTTCTAACGTATCATGTAATTCCGTGGGGACTTCCCCCCCAATAATGGCTAAATCCACCTGCCCATTTGCCACACTCCAACAGGTGCGACGGGTGGAATGAACCTGTAACTGTACCGAGACATGAGAATATTTTTGTCGAAATAAACCTAACATCCGAGGAAGTAAATAAGTCCCTGTAGTTTGAGAGGCGCCAATGAGGAGTGTTCCCCCCTGCAAATTTTGTAAATCATCGATCGCGCGACAGGTTTCTTGACACAAGGAAAGAATTTTTTCACCATAGGTCAGTAATAATTGCCCCGCTTCAGTAAGTTGGGCTCGCCGTCCCCCTCGATCAAATAATGGGACATTCATTTGGCGTTCCAAATTTTGCACTTGAAGGCTGATTGCAGGTTGAGACACATAAAGCGTGTCGGCAGCCCGTTTAAAACTCCCCTCAGCAGCGATCGCCTTTAAAATTTGCAATTGATCGAGAGAAAACGGAATATCTGACATCTTTTCGCCAAAGATAGAAGAATACAAGAAAAACTACTCAATTATCGATATGGTCAACAATCGATCATTTAACTCTGATCAGAGTCATGATCGCTTCTGAATTGACAGTAACACGAAACCTAACATTGTTCAGGTATTACAGTGCAATAATGGGCTAGGATCAAGTGGTAAAAGATGAGTAGGCATGAATGAAACACCTTGGTTGAGTCATGGAGTGATGCTAGGATTACTAGCTGGTTTTGCTTTTGCACACAGTGGCTTAGCTGCTTTGCGCCCTTGGGGAGAAAATTGGATCGGGGCGCGAGGTTATCGCATTGGATTTGCCCTAGTGAGTCTCCCCTTAGCTTTTATTTTAATTATTTATTTCTTTAATCATCGTTACGATGGCATCATTTTCTGGGAACTCCAAACCCAACCTGGCATTTTCGAGTTAGTATGGATTCTCTCTGCTATTTCCTTTCTATTTCTGTATCCTGCAACGTTTAATTTATTGGAAATTGCAGCCATTCAAAAGCCTCAAGTTCATCTCTATGAAACAGGGATTATTCGCATTACTCGCCATCCGCAAATGGTAGGGCAAATTATTTGGTGTATTGCCCACACCCTTTGGATTGGAAGTTCCTTTGCGTTAGTAACATCTTTGGGATTAATTGCCCATCACTTATTTGGCGTTTGGCACGGCGATCGCCGTTTATATTCTCGTTATGGAGATGCCTTTTTGAAGGTCAAAGAACGTACTTCCGTGATTCCCTTTCTAGCAATTATCGATGGGCGTCAAACCTTGAAATGGCAAGAATTTCTGCGTCCTGCTTATTTAGGCGTTGCCATTTTTACCTATTTATTATGGCTTGCTCATCCTTGGTTAATCCAAGTAACGGCTAAGCTCAATATTTAATTGTTGGGAATAGAAAAAACATGACACAAGATATTATTATCATCGGCAGTGGGATTGGTGGACTCACCGCTGGCAGTTTACTCGCTTATTATGGTTACAATACTTTAATTTGTGAGAGTCATAGCATTCCTGGTGGGGCTGCCCATAGTTTTACTCGCAAAGGATTTCGGTTTGATTCGGGTCCTTCATTTTACGCAGGAATTAATCCGGCAACTGATAGCCTTAATCCCCTGCAACAAGTCTTAACGGTTTTAGGAGAATCTTTAGAGACGATTCCCTATGATCCTGTTGGGGAATTTCATTTTCCTGAGGGAACATTTTACGCCTATCAAGATAACGAGCAATATGGGGATGAAATTGCCAAAATGACTCCCGCTGGGGCAAGAGAATATCGCGCTTTTGTTAAGGAAATGCTAAGTCTCTACGACGGTTTAAAAGGCATTCCCCCCATAGAATTACGATCCGATTGGAAAATACTACAAGTATTAATCCCCAAATACGTCCCTGCTTTATTGCAACTGTTGCCAAAATTGCCTCTTATCAATGCCTCAGTGGGTCAAATTCGCGACAAAACTGTGCAAGATCCTTGGGTGAAACGATTAATTGATTTGGAATGCTTTCTGCTGTCGGGCTTAAAAGCCGAAGGCACGATCGCGCCAGAAGTAGCATTTATGTTAGGGGAGCGATCGCGGGTGGGGGTGGAATATCCCATTGGTGGAAGTGGGGCAATTGTTGATGCACTTGTTAGGGGATTGAAACGTTGGGGCGGAGAACTCAAATTAAATGCCCATGTGGAACAAATTTTAGTGGATGGGGGGAAAGTAACAGGGGTGCGGTTAAAAAATGGAGAAACCCTAACTGCCCCGATTGTTATTTCCAATGCCAGTGTTTGGGATACCTACGGCAAATTATTACAACCGCAAGATTTACCAAGCAGTTATCGCCAGAAGAATCTTGCCACGCCGACCATTGACAGTTTTATGCACTTGCATTTGGGGCTTCGGGCTGAGGGATTAGAGAATTTAAAGGGTCATCATGTTGTCGTACACGATCGTAACCAAGACCTTACCACCCCTGGGAATACCTGCATGATTTCCATTCCCACGGTTTGGGATGCTAACCTTGCGCCAAACGGTTATCATCTGATTCATGCCTATACCCTAGAACCTTATCAAGGATGGCAACGGGATCATCACTATCAACAACAAAAACAGCAACGGGCAAAACCTTTGTATGACGCTTTAGAAAAGATCATCCCTGATCTGCGCGATCGCGCTACCTTAGAATTAATTGGTTCGCCGTTGACTCATGCCCATTATCTGAGGCGCTATCAAGGCACGTATGGTCCTGCGGCCGATCAAGGACTGTTTCCAAGCCACAAAACCCCCATTGCTGGATTATATCGAGTTGGCGATAGTACCCTTCCTGGCATTGGCGTTCCTGCTGTAGCAGCTTCAGGCATTTTATGTGCCCATCAATTGGTGTCTCCCAAAACGTTAAAAAACCTATAGAAACACTACACATTCGTAACAATTAGGGTTTCTCATCCCTTCCCATACTACTCATATTGTTAATTTGAAAACAGTTCTATAGCATCATTCTTAATCATTATGAATAATTGTTCTCAGAGTCACCTGCTAAATACGATTGCAACTGCTGGGATGGGTGCTGGAATTGTGACCTCTTTTGCATTGAGTCAAGGACAATCACCATTGATGGCACTGTTAATTACGGCAATTGCAACAGGATTTGCTGTCGTTTGTGAACGAGCGGGTTTCGTTTAAAAGGAACTTTCTTGCCATCACCCCGTCTCTAAATCTTGACGGAATTGAGGAATTGTGCAATGAGCAATCGTTTAATGATGAAACCAGTAACTACCTTCTCACTCTTATTAGGGATGGGACTGATGGCTCCGATGACGCTGTT
>JAHEOB010000309.1 GCA_018610095.1 Halothece sp. MAG | reverse complement strand
ACCAATCATCTAACGGACGAATGGCATCTAACTCCACTAATTGACCCGTTAATTGAGGAACAAACCACAGCATATCAGGGGGAACATTGCCCACCACCGCCGTTAAAATTTTGGGTAATTGGGCATCAGGTTGACCGATATAAAGTTGTTCCACTTCAATGTTGTCATGGCTTTGATTAAACTCATCCACCAATTCTGCAAAAACGTCGCGATTGGGCGGGGG
This sequence comes from Halothece sp. MAG, assembly GCA_018610095.1. GTDB lineage: Bacteria > Cyanobacteriota > Cyanobacteriia > Cyanobacteriales > Rubidibacteraceae > Halothece. The sequence continues at coordinate 3,382 of JAHEOB010000309.1, read as the reverse complement.
ATTAATGCCATGCCACAGGGTTAAGTGCGTGACATTCGACGAGTCTTGAGAACTAATCCAAGGCTGACAACTGCTTAACAATACACTCAGACTGACTAACCCTATGCAGATGAGCCATGACACCCTTGGCATCAGTTGCATTTTCTCATTGCCTATGACTTGCTCACTCATTTTATCTTGCTTGCTAGCGACAGCGTCATCTGCCAGAAAACGTTAAAATAACTTAACAATAGGACTCATTGAATCCAGTTATGAAATGTGTGATTAATCGTCGTGCCCAGTTTTCAGCAGCACATCGCTATTGGCTTCCTGAACTGAGTGCAGCAGAAAACGAAGCCAAATTTGGGGAGGGGAGTCAGTTTCCCGGCCATGGGCATAACTATGTCCTTTATGTGTCCCTAGAACAGGAAATCGATGAAAACGGCATGGTGATGAACCTCTCGGAGGTGAAACCCGTCATCCAACAAGAAATTATTGACCCTTTAAATAATTCCTACCTCAATGAGGTTTGGGAAGAATTTCAACAAACCCTTCCCACCACCGAAAATGCTGCTAGAGTGATTTGGCAACGCCTAGAACCTTATTTACCATTAGTCAATATCCGTTTATTTGAACATCCAGAACTTTGGGCTGATTATCAGGGGAATAATATGGAAGCATCATTAACTGTTGGCACTCATTTTAGTGCAGCACATCGTCTTGCCCGTGCTGATTTAAGTTATGAACAAAATTGCGAAATTTACGGTAAATGTGCCCGTCCTCATGGTCATGGACACAATTATCATTTAGAAGTCACCATCTCTGGGGAAATTGATTCCCGTACCGGAATGATTGTGAATTTGCAAAAACTTCATGACCTTCTTGATGAAGTGGTCGTGGAACATCTCGATCATTATTTCTTAAATGAGGATATTCCTTATTTTGCTGAGGTTGTTCCCACCGCAGAAAATATTGCCGTTTATATTGGTTACTTACTGCAAAACCCGATCGCGCAATTAGGCGTCACTTTAGAACGATTAAGATTAATTGAAAGTCCCAATAATTCTTGTGAAATTAATTGTCGTGAATTAAGTGAACCGCAAGGGGAACCAGCAACCCAACAAGCGGCTCTAGCCACTTACTAATCGTCTAGTTCGTCTGGCGTCTGGCGACGGATATTTAAACAACACCATTCCTTACGTCGCCAGAGTGATCCCACTTTCCAACCATGTTTTTCTAATTGATCGGAAACAGAGGGAGCTTTATCCATTAAAACGCCACTGAGGATGCCCCAAGCCTCAGGTTTCGCGATCGCGTTAAATTTGGGAATTAAGTCGATAATCGTTTCCGCAATAATATTACAGATAATCCCATCAATGCCTTCAGGGGCAATCTCAGCAATTTTTTGAATGCTGCCTTGTTCTACCACTAACGTTTCAGGAGGAATGTGATTTAATTCGCGATTATCTTGAGTGGACTGAATGGCAATGGGATCCGTATCGACGGCATAAACTTGATCCGCTCCCATTAATAAACTGGTAATGGATAAAATCCCCGAACCACAACCGAGATCAGCCAATATTCCGCCTGTGTAGCCATAATTATAGCGCATTTCTAACGCTTCTAAACAGAGTTGAGTGGTGGGATGAATACCAGTTCCAAAAGCCACCCCAGGATCAAGACGAACCACAAGCCGTTCCGTTTGTTGGGAAGGAGATTCCCAAGCTGGGCAAATCAAAACGCGATCGCCGATTTCTTGAGGATGCCAATATTGTTTCCAATTACTAGCCCAATCTTGATCATCCATTAACGACCAACTAATGTTGGGAACCGTGATTCCCATCAGAATTGCATCTTGATGGATCCAGAGAGAAAGAGCTGCTAAATCCAAGGGCTGGGCTTGTACTTGAGGAATATAGGCTTGCACTAATTGCGAATTTTCTTTGGCTTCACTCATCATGCCCTGACAGCCAAAGTTATCTAAACGCCAGAATAGTATTTCTTCTAAGCTGGGGTCAGCTAAAATTTGAATTTCCCACCAACTATTTACCATTTGTTATTTGTTGGCCATTGCTGAGCCGTTTATTGTTTACTTTATGTTATTTTTCCGCCCATGAACAAGGTTTAATCAGAGCAATCAGGGAACAATGACCCACTGATTGCCCATATTTGGACCTATGAAAAAGAATTAGAGCTTAATGGTATAAGCATCACGAATGCCAGGAACTTTGGTGATTTCATCTAACACTCCTTCTGGTAAAGGATCATCAATACTGACAACCATTACCGCATCGCCACGGACAATTTTTCGTCCCACTTGCATACTGGCAATATTGACATTGTAGCCACCCAAAAAGGAACCAATTTTGCCAATAATTCCCGGCATATCACGGTGTAAAGTAAATAACATATAGTTACTGGGAGGAACATTGATGGGGAAGCCATCAACATTAGTAATGCGCATTTCTTGATCACTGAGTAACGCCCCAGTCACCGAATGTTCTCCTAACGAGCCTTTGGCTTCTAAACGGAGGGAACCAGAATAGTCATGAACTGAGGCATCTTTGGTTTCAATCACGCGAATGCCCCGCTCTTTTGCTTCAATGGAGGCATTGACATAGTTCACACGTTCCTGCAGCGCAGGGGATAATAAGCCTTTGAGGGCTGCCACCACAATGGGTTGACTGTCGTTATCAGTTAACTCCCCTTGCAGACGGATATTTAACTCTTCAACACGTCCCCCTGCTAATTGACCTACTAAGTTACCAAGGGTTTCCGCTAATTGTAAGAAAGGACGGAGTTGTTCTAACACCTCGGGGTTGAGCCCAGGAATATTAACCGCCGATCGCGCTGGTAATCCTAATAAGACATCCCGAATTTGCTCGGCAACATCCACGGCAACATTGGTTTGGGCTTCTTCGGTGGAAGCTCCCAAGTGAGGCGTTAAGACCAAATTTGATCCCACTTCTCGTAATCGGGATTCCCCTAAGGGTTCTTCAGCAAACACATCAAGGGCTGCACCAGCGATTGTGCCATTGGCAACCCCCTCAGCAAGGGCATCTTCATCAATGACGCCGCCCCGAGAACAATTAATAATACGAGCATTGGATTTCATTTTTGCCAACGTCTCGCTATTAATTAAATTCTCGGTTTCAGGGGTACGGGGAATGTGTAAAGTAATATAATCCGCTTCGGTGAAAATAATATCTAAATCCACTAAGCGACAGCCTAGTTTTTCGGCGCGTTCGGCGGAAATAAACGGATCATAAGCTAATAATTTCATTCCCATGGAGCGGGCAACTTGGGCAACATGAGACCCAATTTTTCCTAAACCGACGATGCCAAGGGTTTTCTTGTAAACCTCAGAACCAATAAATTTCTTCCGTTCCCATTTGTTTTCCTT
>JAHEOB010000308.1 GCA_018610095.1 Halothece sp. MAG | reverse complement strand
CACAAAGAAACCAAGTAGCAACCTGACAGACAAACTATGGCTTACTATCGCAAACGTTTATCTCCCATTAAACCAGGCGACCCCATTGATTATAAAGATGTGGAACTGCTCCGCAAATTTATTACCGAACGAGGAAAAATCCTTCCTCGACGCATTACAGGCTTAACCGCAAGACAACAACGAGATTTAACTCGAGCGATTCATCATGCCCGAATTTTGGCATTGCTTCCTTATGTTGATGCAGAAAGTTAATTTGCTTGAACAACCCACCAGCAATCTGTTGGATTGTTAACAGCAAAAGTTACACTAGAAAACAAGTCGTCAAAGAAGCTACAAGCGGAAAGCTGGTGGAAAAGGGAACGCTAATTGAGTTTAAAACGCAAGGAGATCGTCGTCTTGCCGTAGCCGACCGACCAGAAGGTAAAAAACACTGGATTGTTATCGATCAATGGGGTCAATCTCACACGCTCCATCCCCGTCAGGTGGAGTATGAAGTGGGGGGCGAATCCAAACGCCCCCAAGATATCTCTGCTTTTCTAGCCGAAGTTGAATCCTATTTAGATCCCTCCAGTTTAGAACTGGCTTGGGAGTTTTTATTAGAAGAAGGGGAAGACAGTGTCACCCCTGAGCAAATGGCAGAGGTGTTATTTTCAGAAAAAAGTCCTGCTGCCTGTTATGCTGCCTATTCCTTACTAGAGGAAGATAAAGTTTATTTTAAGCGCAAAGGGGAGATTTTTGAACCGCGATCGCGGTCGCAAGTGGACGAAATCAAACATCAAATCGAAGTTGAAAAGCAACGGAATCGCGAAAAAGTTGAATTTATTGATCGGATTAAACGGGCACTTGCTGGGGAATCAGTAGAATGGCAAAGCAGCGATCGCGCTCGATTTGATGCCCTAGAACGCTACATTCTTAACCCAGAACAGGAAGTACGCCTTGCCCAAGAAACCCTAGAAGAAGTGGGACGAGAAACCTCTGCTGATGAAGCCTTTAACTTATTGGTGGAGCTGGGGTTGTGGAGTCGCCATGAAAATCTGTTCTTGCGGCGAAGTTCTTATCCCAAACAGTTCCCGAAAAAGGTTTTAAATGTGGCGCAACAATATTTAGAGTCTCCTCCCGATGATCTTGACGGTGATCGCTTAGACCTCACGAATCAGAAGGTTTATACCATTGACGATGCCAGCACCAAAGAAATTGATGATGGAATCAGTATTGAAAACTTGCCCGATGGGCGACAACGGATTTGGGTTCATATTGCTGATCCCAGTCGCTTAGTACAACCAGAAGACGAACTCGATCAAGAAGCCCGCCGCCGCAGTACCAGTTTATATCTGCCAACTGGGATGATTTCCATGTTCCCTACCCAACTGGCAACCGGTCCCATGAGTTTACTACAAGGAACCATTTCGCCAGCGGTGAGTTTTGGCGTCATTTTAGATGAAAATGGGGCAATTGCTGAGTATCAAATTACTCCCAGTTTAGTTAAGCCCACTTATCATCTCACCTATGAGGATGTCGATGAAATGTTGGAATTAGGGATAACAGGGGAACCCGAAATTGCTCAGTTAGAACAATGGGCCCGACAACGGCAGCAATGGCGTAAACAACAAGGCTCGATTAATATCAGTTTACCAGAAGCCGTGATTAAGGTTGATGAAAACGAAGAAATCACAATTGAGCTATTAGATAATTCACCAGCCCGTCAATTAGTGGCCGAGATGATGATTCTGGCTGGGGAAGTTGCAGGGCGATTTGCCACTGAAAACGAGATTCCACTCCCATTTCGTTCCCAACCCCAACCGGAATTTCCCCCAGAAGAAGAATTATTGCAATTACCCGCCGGTCCAGTACGCTATTGTGCCTTGCGGGGATATATGCCCCGTAGTGAAATGGGTACTACCCCTGCCCCTCATGCTGGGTTAGGGTTACAAGTCTATACACAGGTGACCTCCCCGATTCGACGCTATATTGATTTATTATCTCATTTTCAACTCAAAGCCTATCTGCGCGGGGATGAATGTCCATTTTCTGCCGAACAAGTGCAAGAGATTGCCTATAGTGCGTCTGCCGCTTCCTATGAAGCAATGTTAGTGGAACGACAAACCAAGCGATATTGGGCTTTGGAATATTTACGTCGTCATGGTAATCAACGGTGGAATGCCTTGGTATTGCGGTGGCTACGGGAAGAAGATAATTTGGGCATTATTTTATTAGAAGATTTGGGATTAGAATTACCCCATCGCTTCCAGAATCATGTTGAACTCGGCGATCGCGTTGAGGTAGAGGTGGTGGTATCAGATCCGCGACAAGATTTCATTCGCTTCCGAGAATTTGTAGAATCCCCAGATAATCAATCTGAAAGTCAACCCTTTTTGACAGGGGGTTAGGAAAGCAGTGAGTCAAACCAATCGCTGCAAATAGTAAACTAGTGGGGTGACGCCCCATTAATGAGATGGCATAACTTATGGAAACGATTTGGGAACTAGATTTCTATTCTCGTCCCCTGCGAGATGAAAATAATAAAAAACTCTGGGAAGTATTAATTTGTGAAAGCCCGACTCGTGTTAAAGCACAAGAAGGGGATCTGTTTCGCTATAATCAATTTTGTTCCGCTAAGAATGTTAATTCCATTTTTCTGAAAGAGACACTCCAAGAAGCGATCGCGCAAGCAGAAACTGCCCCCAAAAAAGTGCGCTTCTTCCGCCGACAAATGAATAATATGATTACCAAAGCCTGTGAGGATTTGGGGATTACTGCGATCTCCAGTCGGCGTACTTATGCCTTGCAAAAGTGGATTCAGCAACGGTTAGAACAGGTTTATCCCCAACAAGAAGGGTATGATGAGACGGCGGTTAGCAATGCTTCGGTGCAATATCCTGCCGAAAATCCTGCCGTGTTACCCGATGCCATTCGGGGAGATAAAGATGATAAGTGGGCATTTGTCACCTTAGAAGCAAGTGCCTTTCAGGATATGGAAGAATGGGAGATTAGTTTTGGTGAAGGGTTTCCCCTGTCACTATTTGATTTAAATCCTGATACGAAAATTCCAGGTTTAGTGATTTACTCCCCTCGTGCTATGCCCTTTGCAGGTTGGATGTCAGGGATTGAAATTTCTCAAATTCAATTGCAGCAGGGCAGTTATCCCCGTTTAATTCTGCAAACAGGGGCAAGTGAAGCTTGGATTCTCTCTGATATTACCAACCCTGATATCCTAGAGGAAGCAAAAGGGTTTCAAACCGCTAAGGAAAAGGCAAACGGTGTGCATTTCTTAGCAATTCAAAGCGATCCCAATTCTGACTCTTTCGCGGGATTTTGGTTACTGGCATGACAACTCCAGAAGCGATTTTAGATCAAGCCCAACAAGCGGGAGCGCAAGAAGCGGAAGTTTATCAGTTAATCTCTCGCGCCTATCCTGTCTATTTTGAAGCAAACCGCTTAAAACAGCTAGAAAGCAATGAATCAGAAGGGATTGCCCTGCGAGTCTGGCGCGATCGCGCCCCTGGCGTAGCGGTTGCTTATGGGGATGTGCCACCAGAACAATTAGTGAAACGGGCATTGACGTTGTGTCAGTTTAATCCCGCTGAAACCATTGAATTAACCCCAAATCATCACTACCACTATCCCACTCAAGGTAGGGAGATGTCACAGCAGGAATTAGCTGAAATTGGCAATAGCGCGATCGCGGAATTAACGGAACACAATCGGGATCTGCTTTGTAGTGCGGAATTAGACTGTGACCAGCATACCACTCGCCTAATTAATACCCAAGGAACGGATTGCCAATATCATCAGATTAATCTTAGTGCCTTTTTTCAGGTGGAATGGGTACGCGGGGAAGACTTTTTAGAGATCACCGATGGCATAGAAGCCTCAGAAGAACTTGACTTGCATACCATAAAAAACCGAATTTGTCAATTTTTAGACTGGGCACAACACCTGACATCGCCCCCCAAAGGGCAAGTTCCGATTATTTTTACCCCGAAAGCAGCCCCCTTGTTTTGGGAAACCGTAATTTCTGCCCTGAATGGAAAACGAGTCTGGGAACAATCTTCCCCGTGGAGTGATTCTGAAGGAAAGCAGGTTCTCTCACAACAAATTAGCCTTTACCAAGATCCCACCCTTCCCCCTGATGGTTGTCCTTTTGATGATGAAGGGATGCCCACGCAATGCTTAAGCCTAATTGATGAGGGGCAACTGAAACAATTTTACCGCGATCGCGCCATGGGGCGGTTATTAGGAACCGGTAGCACGGGAAATGGCTTTCGTGCCACTTTAGGCGGTTATCCTAGCCCTGCCTTAGTTAATTTAATTGTTAGCAAAGGGCAAGGAGAATTACAAGATTTAATTGCTCAACTATCCGAAGGGTTAGTGGTGGATCAGCTATTAGGGGGGGATGCCACCCTTGCAGGGGATTTTTCTGCCAATATTGAACTGGGATATCGCATCAAAAATGGCGAAATTGTGGGCAGAGTAAAAGATACTATGGTGGCAGGAAATATTTACACTGCCCTCAATCAGTTAATCCAGTTAGGGGGAGATCGGGAAAATAATGGTTCGTTTCAAACGCCATCGCTGGTGGTGGATGGGTTATCGGTTGTTAGCTGAAAAAGGGAGGATCAGGCAAAGTTTTCCAAATCCTCCGAAATAATTCTTTAATTAAGTGTATTGATGCTGTCTTGCACCGTTTGATAGAGTTCTTGTTTACCTTGGTTTTGGTAAATTTCTGCTGCGGTTTCTAAATCGGTAATTGCCTCATCTTTATTTCCTAACGCTGCTTTGGTAATCCCTCGATTGGCATAGGCATCTCCTAATTCCGAATTTAATTTAATCGCTTGCGTATAATCAGTAATCGCTTGTTGCAATTTTCCTT
>JAHEOB010000307.1 GCA_018610095.1 Halothece sp. MAG | reverse complement strand
GGGTTGGCGAATAGCAGCGATCGCGCTTTCATAATTTTTCCGCCAAAAGCCTGCTAAAAAGGAAAACACAGCATGACGCGTTTCTAAATCCTGTGCCCCTGCTTGTGTCATATTCAACCATGGAGAATCCACATCCTCAGTTCTGGCAAACAGGTTGCGCACGGAAAAGGAATATAAAAATTGACGACGACGGGCATAGCGATAAAATAATGCTCCAAACGGTGAATTAAACAGATTCCAGAAAACGTATTGCCTTCTGCGCGATCGGGCTTTGGTAATTAAAGACCAAGGAGGGGGACCCGCAAAAATCAATCCTGCAATATTGGGAGAGGGGTTAAGTGCCAATAATTCGAGCGCAATGGGTAAGGAGGCCCCTTGAACAATTATCACTACTGGTTTTTGGATGACCGTTTCGATTAATGTTTTAAGCGGTGCAGCAAAATCCTCAGGATCATATCCTACTCGGGGTTTGTCACTGTTACCACAACCTAATAAATCGGGATTATAGATGGTTTCTAATTCTCCCCGACCTTGCCATTGCTGACAAAATCGATGCCAAAATTGACGGGATAATCCTACCCCAATGGGATGAATGAGAAGCAAGGCTAACTCAGAACTCCCTCTGCTAGCATCAGATTCATAAACTTCGTAAGCACATTGATAACCGTTCCAAGTATAAAATTGTGTTTGGTTTGTTTGTTGAGAAAGCATCATTTTTTTTACTTTTGCTCCAACTGAAGGATAATTTATTACAGAATTGATAAACCTAAAACTGGTATTCATGCCATCATTATCATATTAAAAAAGCTAGAAACTGAGAGCAAAAATACTCCTTTAAGTCTCAATTTCTAGCCTTGTTCTCCCTTTTAATCAAAAAAACGTTAATCTATTTTTTATTAATCTCTCGTGCCATATCGCGAAACATATCGATGCTAGAATCTGACTGACGCCGTTGCTTAATCGTGGGGTCTTGGGTGTTAGAAAAATTAGCAGAGGGCGTATTAGAAACGTTACTAGCGGGTGAACTCGTTTGCTGATTAGAAACTTGAAAATTCGTATTACTAACGTTTTGACTTAACCCTTTTTGAGAAATTTCTTTCTTTTCTAAGGCAGAAACTTCTTCGATCAATTCACTCCCTTGGGGATTACTTAAGGTTTTGGGAAAACTCTTTTTCATCTGAATAGGTTGGCGCATAAAATCAATATCGCCATAAGTTTTAGCTTCATCGGGATCAAGAAAAAAGTCTTTTCCTGATTGGGAATTTTCGGAATTGGATTGATCTGGGTTATTATTTGAGTTGGAACGGAATAGTCTTTTAATAAATCCAACCATAATTAAAATTTGCCTTTAATAATCTTTTTTTTAAGATAACATAAGTTTGTTTCCCCAAACAGGAGTATCTGCCCCAACGTATGACGATAAATAAAGAAGATATTCGTCTGATTGCCCTTGATATTGACGGAACAATTGCAGGAGAATCCAATGAAGTTACTCCTGCTGTGATTGAAGCTTTAAAAGCAGTGCAAGCTCAAGGGATTCAAGTGACTCTTGCCACAGGACGCATGTATTGTGCTGCATTATACTACGCCCAAGTGATTGGTACACCATTACCCATTATTTGCTATAACGGAGCATGGATTCAAGCCCCTCAAACCGAGCAACGGCTATGGCATGTTCCAGTTCCTATTGCGTTAGCACGGGAATTACTGGACTATTGTGAACAACCAGAACGAAAAGCGTTACTTGATGTTCATTTTTATCTGAATGATCAACTCTATGTGCGAGAGGTAACCGAACAAACCCGCCTTTATATTGAACGCAGTCGCATTCACGCCAATCCTGTGGGAGATTTACGAACCATACTCCATCAAGCACCGACTAAAGTTCTTGCCATGAGTCGCGAACCAGAAGTAACCCAAGCCGTGTTTGCTAGTTTGCAACAACAAAATTTGCGTCATCAACTTTATTTAACTCAATCCAATCCTTATTTTTTAGAAGCCTGTCATCGCAACGCCAGTAAAGGGAAAGCATTGCGCTATTTAGTGGAACAAATTTTACAGCTAAAACCCCACAACACGATCGCGATCGGAGATAATTATAATGATTTAGAAATGCTAAACTATGCAGCTATTGGCATTGCTATGGCAGATGCCCCACCTGAAGTTAAAGCTCAAGCAGATTGGATTGCCCCCAATGTGGAAGCGGATGGAGTTGTCGCTGCTTTAGAAAAATTTATTCTCCTTGGTTAGGAATGATCAAATTAATTATCTAAACCCGCGATAAAATAAACAAGTAGATATAATAAACAAGTAGCTGAGTGAATAATTCTAAACATTAATGGCGCGAAAAAATAGAAACAACCAAACTCGGTCCAGTCGTTATTACGATGAACCTTCCTCCCGTAATTCAGGCTTTTTGGGTTCCAAACTCAATTCTGCCTATGCTGCCATTATCGGCGGAGTATTGGTATTAGGGATTACTATTGGCATTGCCTTTAGTTCTAGTGCCAATTTTAGTACTGACAATGTTGCTTCTCGGGTTGCTATCGATCGCAGTGCCCCCAATCCTGAATTTTGTGCGCAATATGGGGCAAGTGCCGTTGTAACTGATATGCGAGTCTATATGACGATGAACCCCTTTAGTGTTTATGTCACCCAGCCCAGTATGATTCCTGGATGTGTCGTTCGTAGTAGCAATTGGTCAGTTTTGGAAGAGAAAAATTTAGTCAGCCATGAAGAAGTAAAAGATTGTAAAAATCGCATGAATACCTTTGGGTTTACCGGTTCCTTAGAAGGCTCACCCAACATTAATTGTATTTATCAAAATGATGCTGCTGGGAATTTATTCCGCCAAAACAACTCCAATAATAACTTAGCCCCACCCGAAACCGAAGATTTCTAACGCTACCATTGCGCTCGATAAATGGTAATAGGGCGGTTAATCCCCTTAAATTTGGATTTACCCAGTGAGGTAAACCCTTTTTGTGATTTGAGACGGGAAAATGTTTCTTCCGTAATTACACAATCCCCTGGGTGACACACCGCCTCCAACCGAGAGGCTAAATTAACGGTGCGACCTAAAACCGTATAGTCCACCCGTTGGGAACTCCCCACATCTCCCACCACAGCTTTGCCACTATTAATTGCAATTCGTAACTCTAACGATTCCGGTAAGACTTTGTCTTGATTTAATTGCTTGACCCGTTCTAACATGGATTTAGCAACTTGCACGGCGCGATCGGCATGATCCGATTGGGGTTCTGGGGCTCCAAAAAATGCCATAATGCAATCCCCAATAAATTTATCCAGCGTTCCTCCCATCGCAAATAATGGTTTTAACATCTCCTCAAAAAAGCTATTCAGGAGATGGGCAATTTCTTCAGGCGTTAAGCGTTCTGATAAGGCTGTAAACCCAACAATATCAGCAAATAGCACACTAACATCCGCTTCCATGGGGGTTAATAACGAATCTTCCATTGCCCCAAAGGTAATTAATTGTTGAACCACTGCAGGCGAGTGATATCGTTCTAATCGTTGGCGGATTTGTTCTTGTTCTTGCAGCCGTCGCGTCAGCAACCACCGTTGAACACTAGCAGCGACTAAATTGCCAATCGTAGAGAAAAAACTCAGGTCTTGATCTTGGCTAGGATCTAAGCGATCAAATCCCATGGTGCCATCGGCATACAATACCCCTACCACTTTCTGTTCATTCCATAGGGGAACTGCTAATGCCCCCCCAATGCCTTTGGCAAGAATACTGGTTTTTTGTGAAAATCGTTGATCTAGCTGAGCATTGTTCGTTTTGATAGCAACTTGTTCTTGAAAAACCTTGTCACAAATGGAGTGGCTAATCCAGTCGCCTTGGTAGAGGTTTCCAACTTCTTGGCGATCAGCATTTCCCTGCTCTACTGATTGTAATTGACGGGCTGCTGCTTTATACAATTGCAGTTTCCCTGAACCATCCACATCAATTAATAACGCAACCCGTTCTAAGTTACGCAGTTCTTTGAAAATGACCGTTTCCACTTGGGAAAAAATGGCTTCAATGGACTCCGCACTATTGAGCCCTTTAGCAATTTCAACAATATAATGGAGACGTGCCTGAGTAATTTGTTCCGTACTGAGGGGATCTTTCCCTTGATCCCCTTCCATCCAACGCTGTCGAAGTTCCTCCGCATTACGGAGAATGGTTTGAACTTTGGTGCTTTTTTCTTGGGAAGAGCCGTTTTTTAAGGAGGCAGGTGGTTGTAATTGGGCTTTAATAATGACATTCCCCACCTGTATGACATCACCATCTTTAACAATAACTGCCTTTTTGACTAACGTTTGATTGACTAGGGTGCCATTGGTACTCCCTAAATCTTGCAGTTGCCATTT
>JAHEOB010000306.1 GCA_018610095.1 Halothece sp. MAG | reverse complement strand
GCGCGATCGGCTAAATTGGGGATCAGCGATCGTGTTTTTACCCGAGTGGGGGCAGTGGATGATCTTGCCACTGGACAATCGACCTTTATGGTAGAGATGAATGAAACCGCTAACATTCTTAATCATGCCACTGCTAATTCCCTGATTCTCCTTGATGAAATTGGACGGGGAACGGCTACCTTTGATGGACTATCCATTGCTTGGGCAGTTGCGGAATATCTTGCCACCGAAGTTAAAGCGCGAACCATCTTTGCTACCCACTATCATGAATTAAATGAGCTCGCCTCTGTTTTGAGCAACGTGGCAAACTATCAAGTCACAGTTAAGGAAATGGATGACGAAATTATTTTCTTACATCAAGTACAAGCTGGTGGCGCCGATCGCTCTTATGGAATTGAAGCAGGACGATTAGCAGGACTTCCCCCAAGTGTCATTTCCCGTGCCGAACAAGTCATGGGCCATATCGAACAACACAGTAAAATTGGGTTAGGCTTACGGAAAGGAATTGAACAAGAAATGAAAGATTCTCAAACCCGAATTGATCAATTGGATATCTTTGAAGATTAATCGATGCTTGATCTTAAAAGCAATGATTGGCAATTCCATGATTAGTAAGACTTTGCACGACACGAGTTACTCAAACTGCGAAACAAACGCTAACAAGCGGTTAATTCCCCAAAACTGATCCTCTGCTGGATTCGGTTTTGCAATATGGGAGATATGACCCCCATGTTTGCTTAGCAAGAGAGTGCCCCCATCATTACGCTCCACTTTTTCTTTGATTTCAGGAATTAAACTGGGATCAAAAAGCGGATCATCTTGGGCATAAACTACCAAATAAGGTTGGTTGATTTGATCCAATAGATAAAGGCTACTCGTTTTCTGATAATAGTCTGAAACGCTAGAAAACCCATAATAGTCAATAACGATCTCTCGGTCAAAGCTAGCAATGGAATCAATTTGGCCTACCACTTCTGAGGAAATTTTTTCAGGAAAAGATTGCTGTTGACGTTGCGCCTGTGCCATTAAATCTTTAGCAAGGCGTTGTTCTATTAGACGCCCCATGGGGTAACTCAGTAAGTGAGTTAGAGAGCGATTCGATTCCAAGTTCGGAGAAAGAACCGCCCCAGCTTTGATCAAAGGACTCTGTTGTGCTAGTCCCCACAACACTAATTGCCCTCCCATAGAAAATCCGACTAATACCACATTGGAGGGGCAACCTAAGGCAACTAATTGCTCAGCTAACTGGACTTGATCGGCACCTTCCCGCCATCCATCACAAGGAGGAACTGGTGATAATTCTGCGCTTTTGCCATGTCCTCGCCAATCGTAAACTAAAACTGCCCATCCTTGATGATAGGCTTTATAAGCTGTTAAATAAGCATACCAAGCCTTTTCAGTATCCCCATTGAGGCCATAATTGATAATTATCGTTCCTCGGGCTTTAGCAGGACACGCCCATTTTCCCCACAACGGAACCCCCTCTGCCCCGGAAAAGATCGTTTCTTGCCACCGAATTTCAGGATATCCTTTGAGCCACCGAACTTGCTCCTTCCAAAGATTCCAACTTTGACCGTACCAGTAAGTAATCGCGATCGTTTGCCCTAAACCATTTCGCAAATACCAAGGAGGCTCATAGCTAAAACAATTCATCACTAGTAACAAAGACCCATGATTCGTTATAATTCTTAAAAATTTGTTAAATTAGGCAAATTTAGATTTGGATTTCTTCACGAAATCGTTATAAGTCAAAAAGGATGGAAGTCAAACACATATAATCAACAAACAAAAGAATCTTAATCTTTTATTTACCTATCTTGTAAAATTCTAAAGAAAACTATAGCAAACGCTATCGTAATCATGCCTCGAATCCTTGTAATTGACGATGACCCAGCCATTTGCGAACTAGTCTCCATTAACCTAGAAATGGCAGGCTATACGGTTGAATCCGTAAATGATGGCGTTAAAGGTCAAGCTTTAGCGGTTCAACTCCAACCCGACCTTATTATGCTTGATATCATGCTGCCTCGGGTAGATGGTTTTACCATTTGTCAACGCTTACGTCGTGACGAACGCACCACCGATATTCCTATCTTGATGCTGACCGCTCTTGGTCAAACCCAAGATAAAGTACAAGGTTTAAATGCAGGCGCGGATGACTATCTCACCAAACCTTTTGAAGTGGAAGAAATGTTAGCCCGCGTCCGTGCCCTCCTCCGTCGCAGCGATCGCATTCCCAAGGCAGCTAAATATACTGAAATCTTAAGTTTTGGGCCGTTGACCCTTGTTCCAGAACGGTTTGAAGCCATTTGGTTTTGGGAAACGATTAAACTAACGCATTTGGAGTTTGAACTGCTTCACTGCTTATTGCAACGTCATGGACAAACAGTTTCTCCAAGCGACATTTTGAAAGAAGTCTGGGGTTATGATCCCGATGATGATATCGAAACCATCCGTGTTCATATTCGCCATTTGCGTACTAAATTAGAACCTGAACCACGTCATCCCAAATATATTAAAACGGTATATGGAGCAGGTTATTGTTTAGAATTACCGAGCCAAGCAGAAACTAATCGCAAGCCAGAAAACTCTGCGGCTCTCAATGAACAGACTTAAATACCACAGGAGGGAGCAACCATGGAAGTCCAACGTTTACCTGCGCTATCCGACAACTATATCTTTGTTCTACATGAACCTCAGCAAAAGATTGCTGCAGTGGTTGATCCTGCTGAAGCGAAACCTGTTCTCAACTTGCTTAACCAATTAGATGCAGAACTGGTTGCCATTTTCAATACTCATCATCATTTTGATCATGTCGGTGGGAATCGAGAGTTAAAACGGCATTATCCCCAAGCAGTGGTTTATGGCAGTGCTGAAGATAATGGACGAATTCCCCATCAAGAAGTTTTCTTAAAAGAAGGAGACACAGTTACCTTTGCCAACCGATCAGCACAAGTTCTTTTTGTGCCAGGACATACGAAAGGTCATATTGCCTATTATTTTCCACCCACAGATCAAGCGGAAATTGGTGAACTTTTTGCAGGGGATACCATGTTTGTCGGTGGCTGTGGACGCTTATTTGAAGGCACTCCTAATCAAATGGTGGAGTCTTTAGGAAAACTAAAAGCCTTACCCGATCAAACCCGCCTGTGGTGTGCCCATGAATATACCCTGAAAAATTATAAGTTTGCTTTGAATGTTGAACCCAACAATCCAGTAGTGCAGGAACGTTATGCGGAGGTAGAACGAGCTCGTAAGCAAGGAGAAGCAACGGTTCCCTCTCTACTAGAACAGGAAAAACAAACTAACCCATTCCTCCGTTGGGAAGATCAGAACTTGCAAACGGTCACTGAAAGTCGTGATCCCGTAAAAACATTTGGACGCTTACGGAGTATGAAAGACCGTTTCTAAATAAAAAAACAAGGGATTAGTTCCCTTGTTTTAAATTCCAAACAACTTACTTACCACTTCAATAAATTAAATTGTTCCATATCCACCGTATTACGGTTACGATAAATCGCTAAAACAATTGCTAAACCCACTGCCGATTCTGCAGCAGCCACAATAATCACAAAGACGGAAAAAACTTGTCCTTTAATCTCTACAGGGTCAATAAAACTAGAAAACCCAATTAAGTTTAAATTCACCGCATTGAGTAATAACTCAACTGACATCAATACTCGAACCGCATTACGACTCGTGACTAATCCATAAATCCCAATACAAAATAACCCCGCAGCAAGAATTAAAAAATATTCTAACTGTAATTCCATGATTGCTCCTTATTTATTCTTCTGATTGATTATCACCAACTGAAATTAGTTCACGAGGACGTTCCTGTAATTGATAGGTATCAGTTTCCCTTAAATCCGCAGCTTCTTCTTCTGGGATTAAATCGCGACGAGCGAGAATAATTGCTCCCACCATGGTAATTAATAACATAACCGATGCTAATTCAAAGGGTAAGAGAAAATCACTGAAAAAGTGTTTCCCAATTTTAATAACTGACCCTTCAACAACAACGCCACTTTGATCAGCCATTGACCAAGGGGTGGAAATTGCCATCGTTCCAAGTAAAGTAAATAAACCAATACAAACGAGTGCTGTTGCCCCACTACGCAATATATTGCGACTCGTAGCAGGAAATGCTTCTCGTTTGTTAACTAACATAATGGCAAACAAAATTAATACGTTCACTGCTCCGACATAAACTAAAATCTGAGAAGCAGCGACAAATTCCGCATTTAGTAATAAATACAATCCAGAAATACTAACAAATACAGCCCCTAATAAAAAGGCAGAATAGACAATATTTCTTAGTAAAACCACACCTAACGCTGCCGAAAACATCATGATGGTTAAGATAATAAATGAGACAGTTTGAACACCTTGTGCTAAATCCACGGCTATTTTCCCTTAACTCCTTACTAACAATCGATAATAAACACAATCAATTAGACTACTTATCAAGCGAGGGATTGTAACATTTTTTAGTTAATCCCTCACTTAATGCTATTAGTTTTGACTAGGTTGTTGTTCCGTTTCCTCTTGTTGTTGTTCGTCTTCTTGTTCGCTTTCGAGTTCTTCTAGGATATCTTCAGGATGACGACCAGCACGTTGAGAACCGGCGGGTAAATCATGGGGATCAGTAACACCTTTGGGAAGATACCCTAACTCTCTAAGAGGCGTAACCATGGGGTCTTGAGTCACTTTGTAAGGAATGCGACCCATAGCCACATTATCATAATTCAGTTCGTGGCGATCAAAAGTGGCAAGTTCATAATCTTCCGTAAAAGAAATACAATTGGTCGGACAATATTCAACGCAATTACCACAGAAAATACAGACCCCAAAGTCAATACTGTAATGCTTGAGCTTTTTCTGTTTTTTCTTGCCAACTTTTTCAAATTCCCAATCAACCACAGGAAGGTTAATGGGACAAACACGAACACAAACTTCGCAAGAAATACACTTATCAAATTCAAAGTGAATGCGACCACGATACCGTTCTGAAGGAATCAGTTTTTCATAGGGATATTGAATAGTGACTGGACGACGTCGGAGGTGATCAAAAGTTACTGATAACCCTTGACCAATATACTTGGCAGATTGCCAAGACGTTTTTGCATATTCACCGACTTGTTTGAGGATGTTAAACATAAGCCTTAATGTTGTTTCTCGAAAACGTAGTTGTCAACAAGGTTTTACTAACCACCAAAGGCAAAAGGAAAAGCAAGTTTTAAACCTGCAGTAATTAGTAAATTCACTAGAGAAACCGGGAGAAGGAATTTCCAACCTAAATCCAATAATTGGTCAATGCGAACCCGTGGCACAGTCCAACGTAATAAGATGGCAATAAACACCAGGAAATAGGCTTTTAGTAAGGTCATGGTAATTCCCAAGGAAGCAGTTACTAGTTGTAACCAAGAATTATTGGGACTGACCCCAAACCAATCAGCCATTTGGCTCAGAGGGACCGGAAATTCCCATCCCCCGAGATAAAGAACAGCAAATAATAGTGAAGAGAGGACAAGGTTTACATAAGACCCAAGAAAAAATAGAGCAAATTTCATGCCCGAGTATTCCGTTTGATACCCGGCAACCAATTCTTCTTCAGCCTCAGGTAAATCAAAGGGTAATCGTTCACATTCTGCTAGGGCAGCAATCCAGAAAATCAGAAAACCGACTGGCTGTCGCCAAATATTCCATCCCAAAATGCCATAACCCGCTTGCTGTTCCACAATCTCAATAGTGCTGAGGCTATTAGACATCATCACAACTGCTAACACTGATAGGGCAAGGGGAATTTCGTAGCTAATGGATTGGGCTGCAGCCCTAAGTCCCCCAATCAGGGAATATTTATTGTTGGAGGCATAACCTGCCATTAATAAGCCAATGGGAACAACACTAGACAGGGCAATCCAGACAAAAATTCCCATCCCCAGATCAGTAATGATCATGTTTTGTCCAAAGGGAATAATCAAATAGGACAAGAAAACTGGAATTACTACCAAAATCGGGCCAAGGGTAAACAAGAAAGGATCTGATTTGGCAGGAACAATATCTTCTTTAAAAACCAGTTTGATCCCATCAGCAACAGGTTGCAGCACTCCTAACGGTCCGGCATATTCTGGCCCAATCCGTTGTTGCACTGATGCAGAGATTTTCCGTTCTAGCCAGACGGTTACTAATACTCCAACGGTTGCCCCAATAATCATTAAAAACATGGGTAGGGGCATCCAAAGCGCTTTTGCTGCGCCGGGGGGCACACCAAAGGATTGGAGAGACTCGATAAAACTTGCTCGGAGATCAATTCCTGAATTCATGCGTTTATATGATTCAAATCACTATAGAAAGCAATTCGGATTAGGTATGTCCAAACTGTTGATTTAGTTAAGTTTTGTTTCTCATCCACCAGTATATCGTTTCCTTCTTGACATATCTTGCGATCCGATACGATGAATTAGGATCAATGATTAATAACATCAATAAAGAAAGTTAAATCGTAACGGAGAGAAACCTATGGCT
>JAHEOB010000305.1 GCA_018610095.1 Halothece sp. MAG | reverse complement strand
TGAATACATTTAGTGAAGCCTTAGAGGCTTTTAGAAGGGCGCATTACTTATCGTTTTCTGAAGTGGATTCAAGAAAATTAGGACGTATTTGTCGCTTATAAAGCGAGTTTTGGCTACATTTTGCTTTAAACTTCGTTTAAGTCCCGTTAGAGCTTTTTCTTCTTTTGGGACTGTTTTTCCCTGAGCCATCCTGAAAACCTCTAGAAGTTGATACAATACCCTTTCTGACCCCCATTATGAATCACTTTGCAACTATTGGCACAATCAGAGAGCGCGATCGCGCCTATAGATTGGATGGAGTCGGAAAAGTTTGCAGAATTACTAGGAAAAAAATAAATCAATCACTTACCGCAAAAAATATCACTGATCGGTTCAATTTTTTGAAACGAAATAAAAAACTTGAAGAAACCGACGAGGGATTCAAGGGAGAATTTAAGGGATTCATCATTGAGCGGAAAATCCTTTCTCGAAATAAGAGCTACTATCGGATTCTTGTAGAATCTAATTCTTAGGTTAGATTTTAATCCGATTGGGGCGCGACTTCCGATAGATATTTAAGACTCATTTACTATCATTAACTGGAACAGTAATCGGTTCGGCTCAATATATCGCTCCTGAACAAGCAATGGGGAAACCTCAATATGCAAGTGATTTATACAGCTTAGGGGTAACTTGTCTCTCATTATTAACAGGAATAGAACCTTTTACTTTATTTGATGCTGGAGATAATAGTTGGGTTTGGCGTGATTATTTAGTTGATAATCCCGTCAGTGAAGATTTAGGAAAAATTCTAGATAAATTAACTCAACAAGGTTATCAAAAGCGTTATCAGTCTGCTAATGAATTACTCTTCATTCTAACGGAAGGAGAAAAGGAAACTAAAATCGCTGATAATCAAAAATCGGTAGTGCTGAATAGTAATGATAGAATATTTAATGTAATAAAATACATTGGAAAGTTCAGGAATGAATTGCCCTAAATGTCACTCCTCTCAGTTTGTCAAGAATGGACACACTCATTACGGAAAGCAGCGTTTTCGTTGTCAAAACTGTGGTCGGCAGTTTGTTACTAATCCCTCTCGTCAGCCGATTTCTCAAGAAACTCGTGATTTAATTGATAAATTGTTAAAGGAGCGCTTATCCTTAGCCGCGATCGCGCGGATAACTGAAGTGTCAGAACGTTGGCTACAACAATATGTTAATCAAAAATATTACTTGACTCCTAAAGAAGTCAAAATCACTCAAAAAAAAAGAGGAAAGCTAGTTCTAGAAATTGATGAAATGTGGTCATTCATTGGGTCTAAGCGTTACAAGGTATGGATTTGGCTAGCTATTGACAGCTTAACTAAAGAAATTGTTGGCTTGCATGTTGGCGATCGCGATCGCGCTGCGGCTCGAAGATTATGGGATTCTTTACCTTCAGTTTACCGTCAATGTGCAACTTGTTACACAGATTTTTGGGAAGCCTATCAAGGAATTTTACCCGCCAAGAGACATAAGCCAGTTGGTAAAGAAACTGGTCGAACCAATCATATAGAAAGATTTAACAATACAATCAGACAAAGAGTTGGTAGATTAGTTAGGAAAAGCCTTTCTTTCTCTAAAAAATTCCAGAACCATCTAGGAGCTATCTGGGACTTTGTTCATTACTACAACGCCAGTTTACAAAACTGATCATTACTATGCAGGACTACCCATACTTCTTACTATCAAACACAAGAAGTAAACAACAGTGATATTTTTAAGCGGATTATATGCGGACTTACGGTGATAGTGTTACTCCACATAATTTTACACAACTACAGCTGGTTAAAAAATCAATTTTTGTCTCAACAATCTATCAATCCAAATTCTCAATTTCCCCCAAAAAATACACCAAAAATTCTTACTCATAAGGAAAGCAATGAGTTTAAAAATAAAACTCTTAAGATAAAACTCTTAAGAGTTTGAAGCAGATTATTAATAATAATAATTTATTTACACTAGATTCACGAAGTGCAATTGATCGGATTACTATTATCCGCCAAGAAGTTTTTAATAATCCTAACCTTCAAACGAGCGCAATCATGAATGATAATCCTCCTGCAAACATATCATCATCAGAATGGGAGTTACATAAGAAAAAGTGGATTGAAGCAATCAAAGAATACCAACAAATTAATTTAGGTTTTAGCGATGGAGTTATCACTCCTAACTTAGGAACACACCAAGCTATTCGAGAAGAACTTTTAACGATAAAAGAGAAGACAACTGGTAAAAAAGTTCCATAATTTTTTTATCGTTGTTTGTTTTAGTATATCCATTAGCGCGATCGCGCTTCCCAACGCCTGAGACGACCGCACCGTCGCCAGCCGTTGGATTTCCATCACGTGGAAAATCCACAATCGCGCTAAAAGTGAGGTGGTACAAAATACCGAAGTTCTATGTACCAGTTACTAGGATTCTATGTTCTATGTACCAGCCGTGGAAACTGGTCAGAAATCTATGAATAATCTCGTGATTGTAGAATTTTAAGTCTTTCTTGATAAGTCATTACTTTACAAGAGCCAGCAGTTACGACATCATCTAATCTTTCTTCTCTTAAATTACTCTGATTCTGTTGGGGAGACAGGTAACGGGTTTCCGTATTCTCGTCGCATTCTGTGGTCAAATTCTTGCGCTCGCGCTTTTGTAAACTTAAAAGCATAGATTTCTTCTCCTGGTGCTCCGCTTCTATATCCTACCTCATTCATTCCTATTACATCTCGATAATAAGGCATAGCTTGTTCTAATGAATCTACAGTAACCAAAAGACATCTCCAAAAATCTGAAGTTCCTACTATAACTAAGTTACAGGACTAATTATTTTCGGAACAATTTCCGCTTCAAAAACGATTTGATCAGGTTTTGGGTAATCTAAATTCAAAAGTGAGCCAAAAAATTGGCTAAAATCTTTATAACTTTGCTTGGCGCGATCGCGCCCTTTTAAGCTGACTAAATTTTGTTGACCTAAGCGTAATCTTACCAAACCACACAGCGTTAAAATAATTGACTTATATCTGGCAACTTGAAGACGAAAACGGTCTCTTCCTACTTGAAATACTTTAACTAAGCGGATCATATGTTCAACAAATATCCGTTGAGAAGATAGTTTTTTATTTTCTTTCTTTTGAGAACAAGTTAACTCTACATTTTTTGGTTTCTTCTGAGGAGTTGTAATTTGATTATCTCCAATATAGGCTTTATCTCCACTGAAAATTTGCTCTTTTGAAAAGATAGTTTTATGCTCTTGGAATAATTTAATATCGCTCTTTGGTCCAGGATAACCCACAGCAACATCCACAATATCTTTTCCTTGAGGAAGGATAATAAACTGCGTTTTCAATGTATGATGCTTCTTCTTTCCTGAGTAATACTTTTTCTGTTCTTGATAGTCCAGAGGTCTTTCCATGGCTTGTTCTGAACTATCTACAATCAATTCGTAGTTCGCTAATTCATCCTGAAACTCTTCCAAGTTAATCTCCAACTTTTTTATAGTTTCCATCAAGCTGGCTGGTAAAACTTCCCGAAACACTCTTTGCCAATAATTAAAAATATTATGAGCCGTTGATTCACTCACTTCAAATAAAAGACCTAATACCTGAAACGTTAATCCTTGACGTAAGTATATTAAGGTCAAAATAATTTGTTCTTCCAAAATCAGGTTAGCTTTTTTTCCTCCTCCAGCTCGAATTAATCTAATTTTATCCTTTTCTTTAAGTTGTTGATTTTCTTCATGTTGCCTTCGACAAATTTCAATAAGCTGAGTTAACTCTTCATAACTAATTCCGAGTAAACGCTTAACTTGCTTCGGATTTTTTTGAATATAATTCCAAGTATGTTTCATTACAGACTACTCAATTTTTATCCTAATTTTACCATATTGTTGGTATTATGGAGATGTCTAATGTAATTTGTTTTCAATCCCCCAATGTCCTTGAATTCTTTCGCTAAAGCATTTGGCATTTTCATAACAACTGGTGAGGTAATAAACGATTTGATGATAAGGCTTATTTTTTCGATATCCCTTTCTTTCTACTTTCACAAAGCATTGACTGTTTTCCCACTTTTCTTGAACCGTTTTGGAAATTTCAAAAACAGATACATTTCGAGTAACTTGTCTCCCATGACCGATTTCTGTTTGTACATTTTCATGGTAAGGAGCCGTATTTTGAGCGAGTTTTTCTAAGTTATTGTATAAGTTCGGTTGATTCTTTTTCACAGCGATTACATAATCATTATTTGACTGATTAATCGTTTGAATCGTTTCTTTTTGACAATGAACTGCATCAAGAGTGAAAACCTTGTTAGCTAAGGGTGTAGTTGCCACCATTTCTCGAACGAGCGTGAATTTCTGAGGTCTTTTTATTTTCTAATTTTTCCAGAGCTAAAACCAGTCCATTTTCTTGAGAAAACCAAGAGATAATCGAAGCAAAGTTCTGTTTATTTCCGTAGGAATCAGTTAAAGTTGATTTAATACTTTTGCCATCGATCGCGATCCAATCTGGAATTTCTTCTTCTAAAGATAATTGGGAAGCCCATTGATTAAAAACTTGAATTAAATCATTGTTATTTATTCCCATCATGGCTCTTCTGATTGTTGAATAAGACGGCGGTTTCAGCTCAGGAGATTTCACTAAACGAGTGAGGTAGTAATGCTTATTTCTTCCAAAAGCCGCTAAGTCTCGGTAACTTAAATAACCCATCATTAAACCGAGAACAACAATGAAAAGAACCCACCATAACGGATATCTTTGCCCGCTCCGATTGCGCCAGTCATTGACTTGTTTTAAGAAACTGATTAAACTAGACATATTAGGAATTTTTCTAAAATGTGGCGATCGCGCTTATAGTTTAAATTACGCGATCGCGCTTTCCTTTTAAATTTTACCCCGAGAATGAAACAGCCCTGCCTTACAAAGGGGGGTTAGGGGGGATTAAACCTATAACTGCTTTTTACAAATCAGATCATATTGCT
>JAHEOB010000304.1 GCA_018610095.1 Halothece sp. MAG | reverse complement strand
GGGTTGTATCTTCTAATAGTTCACTGGCAACGGGTTCTCGTAAATAATTACTATTTTCCTTTATCCCTTCTAATTTAGACGGTTTCTTCTTTTTATCCGTTTTAGATGCTACCATTACGACTTTTTGCTCGATCGCTGTTTACTCTGGATCACCGATAATCCGCGCGGGATTGTGGTGATTAGTTTCATTATATCGTGAGTGGATCCTTGATCCAATGATGAAACAATCATGAGTAAACAAATGTAAACTTGTCAGTTTGTCAATACATTTCTGACATTAGTTGCCGATTCTGTTGCAGTTACTTTCAGTAGTAGTAAAAAAACTTCAAGATTAATAAAGCTTTTTTTTGCAACAATGATGCCAATTACTGTTAGTGGAATTAAAATTATGAAAATTTTAAAGAAAAATGATATTGTTGCTTGCTCTCTATAATCTGCTAAGGCGATCATAAATATGAGAAAACTATGAAGGTTAAATCGACTCAAATTCCCTTCTATGAAACAATTATGAAGACATTTCAGGTTAATATTGAATACAGGTTGGTAACAATATTTTGTTCATAACATCCAATTATGCAAGTAATTACCATTGCATTAATCTCCGTCGGATTAGCTGCTGATGCGTTTGCCGTTTCTTTAACCAGTGGCTTATTAATTAAACGAATTAAATTGAATAAAGCGTTGAAAATTGCTTTATTTTTTGGTGTATTTCAGGCAATTATGCCCTTAATTGGATGGGTGATAGGATTAGGATTTCGCGCATTAATCGCAGCGATCAGTCACTGGGTGGCATTTTTACTATTAGCAGCTTTAGGAATAAAAATGATTCATGAAGCATTAAGTGAATCTGACACCGAAGCGTTTAATCCCTTAGATAATTATACTTTATTGGGGCTCGCGATCGCGACCAGTATTGATGCTTTAGCTGCAGGATTTGGACTTTCTTTAATTAATGTTCCCTTACTTATTATTGTCACCAGTATTGGTTTTGTTACTTGGTTTCTATCTTTTATAGGCGTTTTTATCGGACATTATTTTGGTCATTTACTGCAAGACAAAGCCCAAGTTATGGGTGGTGTTATATTAATGGGAATTGGAACTTATATTTTATTAGAGAATATGATTCCAATCTCTTAAATCGTTTTGATTGTATTTGCTTCATTTTTTAATTCGTGGTGCAATCACATCAGAAGGAACACCATATAATTGGGCAGCTTTTGACATTTCCAACTGCAATAAAGATTCGTCTCCCAATTGATACCAATGATTGAACTTGGAAGGGCTCACTCCTAAAACCTTAATAATTTGTTGCGCGATCGCGCAGGCTAAAAAAGGGGGAACCGAATTTCCAACTTGGCGAAAGCCATGCCATTTTGTCACATGAAATCGGAACCAATCGGGATAGGAATGTAATCGCGCTGCTTCTCTGACGGTAATACATCGTGGAACATAAGGATGAATGGGGCGAGGTGATGTAAATGCTCCCCGATTACTAGCAGTTCCTGCCCTTAAAGTATTACAAAGACCTTCGGGATCAAGTTTATAAAAACGACTAATGGGTTCAGTTTGACCGGGTGGTGTTGCCTGAAATCGTGCCATTGACTGCTTACTATGTTTAGTTCTTAAACTGGATGTTAATAAACCAGAATCATAACAACGTGGA
The DNA here is from genome assembly GCA_018610095.1 of Halothece sp. MAG. Lineage (GTDB taxonomy): Bacteria > Cyanobacteriota > Cyanobacteriia > Cyanobacteriales > Rubidibacteraceae > Halothece. Next base: position 1,558 of record JAHEOB010000304.1, on the reverse strand, counting down.
TAACTATAATCGTTTTCCCTAATCCCACTTTCTCTTAATTGCTGACTATAAAAACTGGGCTTACCAAATTCAGCTTTAACGGCATCCTGCTTGAGTAGTTCAGGATAATCTTCAATGGTGGGTAAATCAAGGAGTGCATCAGCAACCGTGGGACTATTCGGTAAATGATAATTTAATAGTGTGCTGTTAGTTTTAGGCAGTTTAGTAATTGGCTTAGGATAGTCAGCTAAACGTTGATCCTGGCGACAGCCAAGTAAAAACAACCGTTGCCGATTCTGGGGAACACCAAAATTAGCAGCATTTAAAACTTGATAACTGGGAACTTGATAATTATTCTTTTCAAATTCAGTAATCAATTCTTTTAATAACTGTTGTGATTTCCCAATTGCCATGCCAGCAACGTTTTCCATCACAAAATATTTCGGTTGCAGTTCTAACACCAACCGCAGAAAATGAAACACTAAAGCATTTCTTTCATCTTGCAAAACCCGTTTACCAATAAGGGAAAATCCTTGACAGGGAGGGCCACCACAAACGACATCAATCTCTTGATGAACAATTCCTGCTGCCTGACAAATATCTTTTCCCGTTAGTTGTGTCACATCTTGGCATAACACTGACCAAAAGGGAAAATTAAATTCATGAACGGCACAATGAATGGGGTCAATATCCACTGACATCACAACATCAAACCCTGCTTGTTCAAACCCCAATGTCATCCCTCCCACCCCTGCAAACAAATCAATCGCGATCGGGCGTTTTGTTTCAAAGTGATTCATATTGGGGGAATTCTTCATTGATCTCTAATTAATCGATCAGCAAACGGAATGGTAGGAAAATCAAACGTTCCCTTGTATGATGAAAGTGAATTGGGTCGCCCATTCCAACAGATTGTTTTACTGTAACCCCAAATCAACAAGGAGGAAGAGAACAATTGATGAATACCGAAGACATTGACACACTCATTGACGATGAATCTAGTGCTAGCTATCTAGAAATGATTGAAACTGTCATTTCTAGCCTTGACCATAATAATACGGCAATGGTAAGGCGAGGTGAAAATAGTAGTCGCCTCTGGAAATTTCAATATGGAACCATTGAAGTCTTTGTGCAAATAACGGGAGAAGAAGATGATGATACGCTAGCAGTTTGGTCTTCCATTCTAAAACTTCCAGCTAAAGATGAACCGAAATTAATGCGGAAGTTATTAGAAATGAATTGGTCAGAAACCTATGAAACTGCTTTTGCCATTTATAATAATGAAGTGGTTGTCTTAACTCATCGCCTGGTTGCTGATCTGTCTCCAGGGGAAATTTCCCGTGCCATTACCTTAGTGGCAACTATTGCAGATGACAACGACCAAGCCCTCCAACAAGAATTTGGGAACCAATAAGATTTGGCGGTTTCTCCCGCTAATTGAAACCTCAGGGGCAGTCCAAATGGCGACTGATGCTTGGTTGCTACAACAGTGCCAACAGAGAAATCATCCTCCAACGCTGCGGTTTTACACTTGGAAACCAGCAGCGATTTCTTTAGGCTATCATCAAAAACGATTTCC
>JAHEOB010000303.1 GCA_018610095.1 Halothece sp. MAG | reverse complement strand
TAGGAAGTATGAAATTGTTGGGGAGAGAATTGACGCGCTTGCTGATAGGCATTTTCTGGAAAAAATCGATCGCGTTCGGCTTCAAACGTTTCCACGGCTGCCGCCAATGCCGATGCGGTTTGCGGCGAAAACAGCAAACCGGTTCCTGTTGTAGGATAGTCCCGAATATCCTTGACCGTTTCCTTTGCCCCGCCTGCCCCATAAGCAATCACGGGCGTCCCGCAAGCCTGGGCTTCCACCAAGGCAATGCCAAAGTCTTCACAAGCTGCATAAACAAACGCTTTCGCTTTGGCAAGATAGGATTCTACAACGGAATCAGGTTGTGCCCCTAACAATTGAATATGGGGTTGCGCTTTTTGTTGCAGTTTTGCCATTTGCGAACCATCGCCAATGATGATTAAGGGGCGTTGTAGTTGATTAAACGCCTCCACGATTAAATCAATTTTTTTATAACTGACAAGTCGGGAAACGGTAATATAAAAATCTTCTTTCTGGGAGGAATATGGAAACCGTTCTATCTTAACAGGGGGATAAATCACTTGGGCATGGCGACGATAACAACGCCAAATGCGTTTCGCAGTATGATGGGAGTTAGCAATGAAATAATCGACACGGTTGGCACTAATAACATCCCATTGTCGAAGTCGATGGAGACAATAGCGAGTCAATAATCCTAGGATTCCTTTGCCAACTGGGCTTTGTTGCAGGTATTCAAAGGTTAAATCCCAAGCATAACGCATGGGGGTATGACAGTAACAGATATGCTGTTGTTGCGGGGTGGTTAAAATGCCTTTGGCAACGGCATGAGATGATGAGAGAATGATATCATAATCTCGTAAATCCAATTGCTCGATCGCGAAGGGAAGCAGCGGTAAATATTTTTGTACCCCATAGCGCGATCGCGGAAAATTTTGTAAAAAGGTTGTGGTAATATTACACCCGTAAAGGTAACTCTCAGGATTACTGGATTCAAAATCAATTAAGCTATAAATATCTGCCTCAATCTGGCTAAGAATTTCTTGAACAACTAATTCTGAACCCCCTGTGGCGTTGGGTGTAAACCATTCATGAACTAAGGCATATTTCAAGGAATTAATATCTTTCACCACTGAAATCTGTTTCCATGCAGAAAGGGAACCGATGACTTGCCATGTTCCGTCTCGGCTCCCCAACTGGTTTCCCTTCGCTCCCCACACATCTTTTGCAAATCCTATAATAGAATGATCGTCACGTCAATCTGATGGATAATTTTTTGTAACGTCTTCCTTGTCTTGGCAAGATTGAATGACTTCACTCACGAGTTCAGGTGAAACTTGATCAGTAACGGTGGCAGAACCAATTTTTTCAGGTAACACAAACCGTACTTTCCCTGCTTTGACTTTCTTATCGCTTTTTAAAGTTTCTAAAATCTCCTCAATTTCTAACATGGGGGGAACTTTTTTCGGTAGTTGTGTTTTGCTGATTAACTCATCTTGACGTTCCGTGGCGTGTTCATCCCAAAATCCCATTTTCACAGCAATTTTTCCTGCCACTGACATGCCAATGGCAACTGCCTCTCCATGATTAAGCAGTCGATAGCCTGTTAAACTTTCAATGGCATGACCAATGGTATGACCATAATTTAAAATTGCTCGCAGTCCCCCTTCTTTTTCATCTTGACTCACCACCTCTGCTTTTGCCTGACAGGAATGGGCTAAAATGGTTTGTAATAAATCGGGGCTAATGCCATCTAAATGATCAAGTCGTTCCGCCCGTTCTAAAGATTCAAATAGTTCGGCATCCCAAATCACACCGTATTTAATTACTTCTGCCATTCCAGCCCGAAATTCTCGCTGAGGCAGGGTGTTTAAAACTTGGGGATCAATTAATACCAACTTCGGTTGATGAAATGCCCCAATTAAGTTTTTCCCTTGAGGATGATTAACGCCTGTTTTTCCCCCAATGGCAGCATCCACCATGGCTAATAAAGAAGTGGGGACTTGGATCAGATTAATGCCTCGTAACCAACTCGCTGCTGCAAAACCCGCCATATCACCAATTACCCCCCCTCCAAGGGCAATAATAGTGGAAGAACGCTCTAAATAATTTTCCAAGGCGGTGTCATAAATTTTTTGAACTGACAGTAAGGTTTTATGACGTTCCCCAGCAGGGATAATTTCATAACAAACAGAAAAATGGGCTGCTTCTAGGGAAGAAATCATTTGTTCTCCATAATGATCAAAAATAACGGAATTGGAGACAATTAAAACTTTCTTGCCAATATTCAGTTGTTGTAACTGTTCCCCAATTTGACTTAATAAATTTGGCGCGATCGCGATATTATAAGATTTTTTTTCTAAATTAACCGGAATGGTTGATAACATTTTTAATACCTAAATTAAAATTAAAAAGTGATTAGTTCTCTTTGTTCCCAAATTAACATGATGCCACTCATCACTACAAAGGCTAAGACAATTTTCCGAAATTGTTGTTCTTCTATTTTCTCTAAGACTTTGAAGCCTAGCCAATTTCCGGGGAATGCTCCAATTCCAATAATCAATCCATAACCGAAAATGGGCAAAGATAAGGTGCCAAAAATGCCATAAGCGATTAATTTTACAATATGAACCACTAAAACATTCGTGGATTTGGTTCCCAATAATTGTTCTTTTTCTAAACCATAATTGAGATATAAGGGATTCAAAATGGGACCGGTACTGCCAATTAAACCTGAAAGTAAGGCATAAATCAATCCGGCGGGTAAAAACTGCCAGCGTTTTACTTGAAATACGGTTAATTTTTCCGCTAAACGATAACTAAAGATGGAACTAATTAAAAAAATGCCTAATAATAAACTGAGCCATTCCAGTTGTAATTTAGTAAACAAAAATGCTCCTGTCACTGCCCCAATAATTGCTCCTGGTAAATACCAAGCAGTAAGTTGCCAGTCAATGTTTTTCCAATAAAATCCCACCCGTTGCGAATTACCGATTAACATTCCAATAGTAATAATCGGTGGAATCTGTTTTGCTTCCATGACAAAATTAATAGCAGGAATAATGATTAAGGGACTTCCCCCTGCCGCTAAACTACTAAAAAACCAACCCACCAAACTTGCCCCAAGTAGCCAAATGATTGTCACAGCGCTATCCTTAATCTCCCTTTATTGTAAATAAATATTAAGCCTTCCACTCCTTCATGATAAATGTTTAGGCAACAGCGCGATCGGTCCTGATTTTATAATCCATGTTGGAATCACCAAAGCTATTCCCAAGCATTTTGTAGCATGATCGAGACAAACCCGTTTGAGAAAGGAAGGCAACATGGAAATTGGCGTTCCCAAAGAAATCAAAGATCAAGAGTATCGAGTGGGATTAAGTCCTAGCAGTGTCCGTAGTTTATGTGAGCACCATCATCAAGTCTTTGTGGAAAGCAAAGCAGGAAAAGGTGCAGGGTTTAGCGACCAAGATTATGAACAAGCAGGGGCAACCGTTGTCACCAGTAGCGAACAAGCCTGGAATCGGGAATTAGTGGTCAAAGTTAAAGAACCCCTCCCCGAGGAATACAGCTATTTGCAAAAAGGTCAACTGCTGTTTACTTATCTTCACCTTGCAGCCGATCGCACCCTGACTGACACCCTGATTAACTCTGGTATTACCGCCATTGCCTACGAAACGGTGGAATTGCCCAACGGCAAATTACCTCTGCTTAATCCCATGAGTATCATTGCAGGGCGATTATCGTTGCAATTTGGCGCTCATCACTTAGAACGACAACAGGGGGGACGCGGTGTACTCCTCGGTGGCTTTCCTGGGGTGCGTTCTGGGCGTGTCGTCATTCTTGGCGGTGGTGTCGTTGGTACAGAGGCAGCCCGAATGGCGGTTGGTATCGGCGCACAAGTTAAAGTTTTAGATGTCAATGTGGAACGACTGGCGGAATTAGAAAACCTCTTTGGGTCTCGGGTGGAACTGCTTTATAGTAATTCCTCTCAAATCGAAGCCGTTGCCCCCGATGCCGATTTACTGATTGGGGCAGTGTTAAGCCCTGGCAAACGCGCCCCGAAACTCGTCACCAGAGAATTAGTGCAACAAATGCGTGCCGGTAGCGTTATTGTGGATGTTGCAGTGGATCAAGGCGGATGTGTCGAAACCTTAAAAGCCACCTCCCACACTCATCCCACCTACCTTGAAGAAGGGATAATTCACTTTGGTGTTCCCAATATGCCAGGGGCAGTACCATGGACGGCAACCCAAGCCCTTAATAACAGTACCCTACCCTACGTTCTGCAACTAGCCAATCAAGGGATTGCTGCTTTAGAGAAAAATCCCATTCTCGCCAAAGGGGTTAATGTGCGCAATCAGAAATTAGTCCATCCGGGGGTGCAAGAAGCGTTTCCCGATTTAAGCTAACAAGCAAAACTCCCCTGCCAACGAGGGCGGGGAGATTACGGACTATTGCGGGGGGTTGCTTGCAGAGGGGCGACGTTCAATGACACGGTCAATTAAGCCATATTCCACCGATTCTTGCGGTGACATGAAGAAATCGCGATCCGTATCTTCTTCAATGCGTTCTAAGGGTTGACCGGTGTGCTGGGCTAAATAATGATTTAATTGTTGTTTCAGGTAGAGAATTTCTTGGGCTTGAATTTCAATATCGGCGGCTTGCCCTTGTGCCCCTCCCAGAGGCTGGTGAATCATAATCCGAGAGTGGGGAAGGCTGAGGCGTTTCCCTGGTTCACCTGCACTCAGGAGAAATGCTCCCATACTGGCAGCCAGTCCCAAACAAATCGTAGAGACATCAGGCTTAATTTGGTTCATGGTATCAAAAATACCAAATCCTGAACTCACTGAGCCCCCAGGGGAGTTAATGTAGAGATAAATATCTTGTTCCGGGTCTTCTGCTTCCAGATATAGCATTTGGGCAACAATCAAGTTGGCAATTTCATCATCAACCTGTTGCCCTAAAAAGACAATGCGCTCCCGTAATAAACGAGAATAAATATCAAAGGCGCGTTCCCCGCGACCTGAGGTTTCAATAACAGTTGGAATCATAAAATTAGGTTGTCAATTGTGATGGGCTTCGATTATTTCATTATAACGATTTTGTTATGGCTTGGGAGGAATTTAATTAACTCGCCATGGCAACTTTTTCCGCTAATAATCCTTGAAATAAGTGTAAGCCATCGGTTAATCCTAAAACTTCATCAGACGCTCGTTCCGGATGGGGCATCATGCCTAAAACATTTCCCTTTTCATTAGTAAGGCCTGCAATATTATTCAAAGAGCCATTGGGGTTTGCTGCGTCATTAATTTCTCCTTCTGAGGTGCAGTAACGGAACAGAATTTGTCCTTTTTTTTCTAGAGAATTTAAAGTATCTGCTTCTGCAAAATAGCGTCCTTCGCCGTGGGCAATCGGCAGAGTAATAACCGATTTTTCTTGATAATTTGACGTCCAAATTTGTTGAGATGTTTCTACTCGAATGGAAACCCGATCGCAGATAAAATGTAAGTCCCGATTGCGAATTAACGCTCCAGGGAGTAACCCCGCTTCTGTTAAAATTTGAAATCCATTACAAATGCCTAATACGCATTTACCTTGTTCCGCGTGGTCTGCCACCGCTTTCATAATCGGGGAAAATTGCGCGATCGCGCCACACCTTAAATAATCGCCATAACTAAACCCCCCTGGCAGAATAATGACATCAATATCAGAAATCTCGGTTTCCCGATGCCAAATCAAGCGAGTGGGTTGGGCTAAAATCTGCTGGGTGACATAAGCCACATCGCGATCGCAGTTTGATCCCGGAAATACCACCACACCAAATTTCATGCCTTAGCCTCCCACCGTTGTTGTTAAAGGTTTTAATTCAAAACGATAATTTTCAATCACGGGATTTGCCAATAACTGATGACACATCTGATTGACCCGTTTTCGCGCTGATTCCTCGGTTTCGGTGGTTAAGGTTAATTCAATATATTTGCCCATTCTGACTTCTTCCACTTCAGTATAGCCCTGTTGCTGGAGTCCAGAAGCCACGGCAGTTCCTTCGGGGTCTAACACCGAGGGACGTAAGGTAACATAGATTAGAGCTTTATAGGTTTGCTGGCTCACGGTATTGTTCTTTAAAAACAGCTAGCACTCCTAGAGTACAACATTGTAATTCCTATATGCTGATCAACCACGACAATAATGACAGCGCAACGTAACCGTTCTCAACAGCGCATCGTAAAACTACTCTATGATGTTAATCGTCCCCTCTCAGCCCAAGAAATTTATGTGGAATTACGTCAACGAGAAACACCGTTAGGGTTAGCCACCGTCTATCGGGCATTAGAAAGCTTAAAATTAGAAGGAGCAGTTCAAGTTCGTACCCTTTCCACAGGGGAATCCATTTACGAATCCATTGATCGGGATCAACATTATCTGACGTGCCTTAATTGTGGGGCATCATTACCGGTTAAAGACTGTCCCGTGCATCAACTGCAAGAAAAACTAGAAACCAGCTATAACTTTCAAGTGTTTTACCATAACTTAGAATTTTTTGGACTTTGTGAAAATTGCCAAGCCACTCATCATATCTAACGACTCTATTTGAGACTCCTTGATTATGACTGTGCAACGTCTTTCATGGAAATACCGTATTTACAAAATCCTAGAGTTTGCCGAACCCGAGGATCAACTTAGTAAGTATTTTGACATTTTCATTCTAGGGCTAATTTTTTTGAACATCATGGTACTCGCCCTTGAAACCGTTGATTCTCTATTTCAGACCTATGAATTATGGTTTAGGGTTTTTGAGTATTTTTCCGGGATTGTCTTTACGATTGAATATGTTCTCAGAGTCTGGAGTTGTACAGTAAGCAAACCTTATCGCCATCCATTCTGGGGGAGAGTTCGATTTATGGTTACCCCCCTTGCCATCATTGATCTGCTCGCTATTCTACCGTTATTTCTACCGTTACTGAACTCAAAATGGCAAGTTGGTCGAGCCTTACGGTTATTCCGATTATTTCGCGTCCTCAAATTAAACCGCTATACAGACTCCTTAATGATATTGGTGCGGGTTCTTCGTTCCAGACAAGAAGAATTATTGCTGTCGTTTTTTGTCCTCTCCATTTTATTGGCAGTTTCTTCAACGTTAATCTATTTCGCAGAAAAAGATGCCCAACCAGAGGTATTTTCTAGTATCCCCGAAGCGGTGTGGTGGGGGACAATTACCTTAACAACCGTTGGTTATGGAGACGTGTACCCCGTTACTGTAATCGGTCGAATTTTTGGGGGAGTCTTAGCGGTTTTAGGAATCGGAATTTTTGCCTTACCTGCCGGAATTTTAGCCTCTGGCTTTTCGGAAGAATTAGAAGCCCGTAAAGCAAGGAAAAGGGCAAAAGCATCATCCCAACCCCAAATTTGTCCCCATTGCGGTAAGCAAATTCACCAGGAATGACATAATTTTTGGCGCGATCGCCCCTTGAAGGCTTGAAACCAATGACATCTCGCAAATAAGTCCCCCTCACCTTCCCTACAGTGACTTTATTTCAAAAACTCAGCGTTGGAAGCTATTTTTCCAAGATCGTGCCACTTGCGCCAACAGCAATATCAGTATCGCCAGAAACAACAGCTTTGAGGTTTGCCCCAGTGGGCGTTTGTTGTTGTTGCCAGCTATCCCCATCAAACTGGAAGATTTTGCCACCGCCACCGACAGTTAAACCGGCAGTATTTCCATCATTA
>JAHEOB010000302.1 GCA_018610095.1 Halothece sp. MAG | reverse complement strand
GCTGCAGTATCAAAGTCTGCAAAAGGAGAAATGGTGGTCATCATCAATTGTTTTGATTGAAATTTATCGATACTTTATCCTAACAAAATTATCAGTGAGATTTACTAATAGCATTGCAGCTTGATTTCAGAGTTTCAGGTTAATTATTCCACACGTCATAATGGTTAAAATAGATTAAGATGTAAAGAAATATAACAAATATAAACGACAAAGTAATTCTTGTTGTTGGTGCCACCGCTGGAATTGGTTCAACCTTAACTCATTATTTAGCAGAAACTGGCACTAATTTGGTATTGGTAGCCAAAGAAAGTGCCCATTTATTTTGGTTAAAAAAAGCTGTATCCTATCGTGAGAGATAGCAATTCAACTTATGCAGCTTGTTCAACGACTCCCGTTAAGTTATGAAGAACGATAACGGAGATTGTGGAGACTGTCGCACCTCCACCTAAATAGTTGAATAGGTCATCGAGCCTCAGTTTGGAACGTACGTTTGGATGCTCCTCTAGTCCTTACCTCTACAAGTCTGGGCTGTCAGACGCCACTATGGGTGGGACATCTTAACTGAGGTGACCGAAGAGGCGCATTACTCAAACATTGAGGGTTATACCGATGTATCGTGTTCCTGTCATATCAAAACAAGGAAAACCTCTAATGCCCACTAAACCTAGTCGTGCTAGACGTTGGTTAAAACAGGGCAAGGCGGTGGTTTACAAAAACGACTTACAACAGTTCGCCATCCAGCTAACTGTTGACTCGGGTAAGGAAACTCAACCGATTACTATTGGTGTTGACCCTGGGAAATATTACTCAGGAATCGGGGTTCAGTCAGCTAAAGCAACCTTATACACCGCTCACTTAGAACTTCCTTTCCAACGGATTAAAGATCGTATGGAAACCAGAGCTATGATGCGTCGTGGCAGAAGAGGGAGACGGATTAATCGTAAAGTTCCCTTTAAGCAACGCGCTCATCGTCAGAAACGCTTTCAGAATCGTCGGGGACATAAACTCCCTCCAAGTATTAAAGCAAACCGTCAACTGGAATATCGAATAGTCAAAGAATTAAGCCAGATTTTCCCCGTTTCTAATATCATCTACGAAATGATCAAAGCCAAAGGTGATAAGGGGTTCTCTCCTGTTATGGTTGGGCAAAAGATGATAACTGAACAATGGCTACCTAAAATCGCACCTGTTACCACTAAGTTGGGTTGGCAAACTTCGGCAAGACGAAAATTTCTGGGCTTGGAAAAAGACCGCCAAAAATCTAACCAGAATCCTGCTACTCATGCCGTTGATGGTGTGGCGTTAGCATCTCATAACTTGTTGGTTTATCACCAAGTTAAGGGACTTGCAGGTTGGCACACAGGAGAAGTTGAGATTACAAATGCACCTTTTTCAGTTATTAAAAGACCTCCAGTTAGTCGCCGTCAACTCCATTTAATGATTCCTACTAAAACAGGAGTAAGACGCAAGTATGGAGGAACGACAACAAGACATGGTTTTCGTAAGGGAGACTATGTCGAAACTGAAAGAAAAGGAGTTATCTATCGAGGTTGGGTAAGTGGAGACACCAAAACCCAAATATCAGTCTCTAACTTTGACTGGAAAAGGCTTGGACAGTTTTCCGCTAAAAAAACTCAACTTTTGAAACGCTCCACAAACTTGATTGTAAAAACCATAAATGGAGGACGTGCTTTCCTCTCTCGTTAAATCGAAGATTCGGGCGGAGAGTCTCCAGCACGAAGAATAGATGAAAATCGATCAGATTCACTTTTACGTCAAAAATGCTTCCTGGTGGCGTAATTGGTTTACTTCCAAAATGGGCTTTGAACAAATTGCGCCACCAACCCATTCCGACAATACACTAATTGAAGCGGTTCAAAGTGGTCAAGCACAATTCCTGATTTATTCTCCTGACAATGCCCATAGTGCTGTTGCTCGCTATATACAACAACATCCTCCAGGAGTAGCGGAAGTTACGTTTGAAGTTTCTCATCTGGAACCGCATTTGCAACGAATCCGTGAACAAGGAGTTACTCTCCGACAACCCCTAAAGACTGTTGAAACAGCTAATGGCTGTCTTCGATGGTGTCAAATTGTTGGTGTGACGGGATTAATTCACACTTTAGTGGAACGAGTGGGAGAAACCCCCTTACTCCCTTGGCTTCCCAATTGGGTGACAAAACCAAGCAATGATGCTAGCCAAGGCTTATATTTTACGGGCATTGATCATGTGGTACTCAATGTTGCTGTGGGAGAATTAGAATCCACTGTCAACTGGTATGAACGTGTTTTGGGATTACAGCGCAAACAATCGTTTTCCATTCAAACTTCACGCTCTGGTTTAAATTCCCAAGTATTAGCCCACCCAGAGGGGAGCCTGCAATTACCCGTTAATCAACCCAGTTCTCAAAATTCCCAAATTCAAGAATTTCTCGACTTTAATCGCGGTTCTGGGATTCAACATCTTGCTTTGAGTACCCCTAAAATCACGGAAGCCACTCTTAATCTGAAACAATTAGGAATCTCTTTTTTGAGAGTACCGGAAACTTACTATACACAACTCCAACAGCGCTTTCCCATGCTCCCTCTTTCAGAGCAAGAATGGCAACAAATCAAACAAGCTCAAGTCTTAGTGGATTGTGAAGCGACTCAGTTCGACAACTTATCAACTCCAGAACAAGCAACCATGCCATTACTCTTACAAATTTTTACCAAGCCCATTTTTGCCGAACCCACCTTCTTTTTTGAATTAATTGAAAGACGTTATCAAGCCCAAGGCTTTGGAGAAGGAAATTTCCGCGCTTTATTTGAAGCGATCGAGCGGGAACAACAACAAAGAGCAAGCTTGTAGAGACGCAATTAACGCCTCTACAAGTGATTAAGCTGTTAGGTAACCGCTTCTTGCGCTTCGGGTTCAACTTTTTCTAAGCGTCCGTAGAAAATGCCCCGAATTTTGACATCTTGAGGATCGCGAGTCCCTAAGTCAGTATCTGAGGGTTGTTCACTTTCAAAAGTGCCAGCAAATTCACCGGTCACTCCATCAACCTTTTCAATTTGTAAAGAAATGTTTCCTTTGCTGAGTTCATAGC
>JAHEOB010000301.1 GCA_018610095.1 Halothece sp. MAG | reverse complement strand
TCCGCAGAATCGAAGCGCTATGAAGTCTGCTTCCCCTTGATGTTTCCCTAAACAGCGCTATTGATTTCAGCAAGTGTTTTTTTTCACATCGCAGTTGCCGAAGGATTCCCTAGTTCGCATGAACGGGATTAGGAAAGGCAACTACAGCAGAATAGTGGCAGAAATTTTTCTAGGGGAAAGTTTCTATCAATACGGAAATGGTGAGGGAAGGTCATGCTTGGCATTATCAGCGTTATAGCGGGAATTGTCCGAATCGAGGCGCGATCGTGCAGGCGGCTCAAGGTGTGCAGTTAACGGGGATGCCGCCTTGGGAGTTTCGGAAGGGGAATTGATTCTCTAGAAATGGTATTAGTTAATATAACTTTCTACATACATTGCTATTGATTGGTTTAAATGTAGTTATTTATTTCCTGATTTTATTTTCTCTTCAATTATTAGTTATTCTTTCTCTTATCGTTACTAGTTCCGGAGGGGTTACCCATTGATCAAAAGGAAGAATTTGATATTCATTACTTGCTCCTGCAAAGGCTCTACCAGTTTTTGTTCGTGATGCTCGCCGACCAGTTTGTTCGATAATGTTGGCTTGACGCAAAATTTTTAAGGTTTCATAAACCTTAGTTTTGCTCATTCCTGTTCGGTTAGCGATAGTGTCACCTGACAAATAGCAACCATTTTCACGCTTATCTTTTTTTCTCTTATTCCAGCGTTCTCCATTTGCAATTACATAAAGTAATCGAAATTCCGCTAAGGTTAATCCCATTTTCTCAATAAATTCCCAACAATCTAAAGGCTTTCGCTTAAAGTGAGCTTCAGGTTGAACCTCCTTTCTTGCTCTAGTACGCATTTCTTCCCATTTTTGTAGATCTTGTTTCGAGGAGGGATATTTTGGGATTCTCTTCGTGGTTTTACTCATAAGTAAAAAAAATCTATTTATAAATAAAACTTATAGCTTCAATTCCTAATCGTCCTCTCGAACGTAGTTCGTTCTACGAGTCCATGCAGTCTTCTGCTAAAGAGTCTATTCAGATTAAACAGTATTGTTTACCAAAAACTATATAGCAGTCTGCTTAGAAAATTAACACATGGTTTTTAGAAAAGACCATGTATTAATTTATTTATTTTCTAAAAACCCCTCATTAAGGGAATTTTGCAAGTATTTAAGGTGTTATAAAAGAAATAGACAGAAAGGTTTTTAACTTTCTGTCCGTATAGCCACACATAAAGGAGTTTAACAAATATGGATCAAATTCCTGAAAAATCACTTAATAAACGAGTTCAGCAAGTAATTGAAAGCTCTGCAAGCAATCAAGCTGAAATTCTACATTCCTTTGGCAATCAATGGATCAAGGAGCATCAGAAGGATATCAACCCTAGGATTCCCCACTGGCCGAATTTGTTCGTAATTTTTTTACATTTTAGAACAAACTGTTCAATGCTCGACGATGATTCTGAAGTTGAAAAAGAAAAAAGCAGATGTCGCGATTTAAGTCTCTTCATAGGAGCCAAAATACAGGAAACCCTCAAGTTAAAAGGATCTCACGCTTTGTTGTTTGATCCGCGAGATGGGCTATGTTTTCCAACGAAGGAAAATGCTAATTTTCCCCTTTGTTACACACCTCTTGCTAAAGAACTACTAGGGTTTGAGCAATTAAACTCTTCTTGTGCGGTTAGTCATTACAAATGGCAAGATTATTTTTATCCAGCTATCATGCTCACTTCAGCTGACTATAAAGATTGTAATTCAGCTTTAATGGAGTTTGAAATAACTCAAACTACTCTCGTTGCCTAAAGCATAATTAGGGTTGCGCGATCGCGCTCTGATAGCGCATCGCGCCGAAAGTGCTATCAACCATTTAAGCAATCAAAACCGAAAAGAAAAATTTACAATTAATCTTTTCGGTTATTAAAACTCGAAGGCTTGATCCTCCAATCGCTTAATTTCTTCTAATTCCGATTCAGAAGCGTTAGCTTTAGCGCCATTAATGATATTTTCAACAATCCCTTTCGTAACAGGATGATTTGGGTGCTTTTCCATCAACGCGATCGCGCTCTCAACCGATTCAATCGGGGTTAATTCCTCCTGATCGTTTCCATCCTCACTGTTAGCAATCGCGCCCGTTTCTTCTGTTTGTTCATGTTCATCATCGCCAGCAGTGAGAGTCGCTTGATTATTTTGTCGCTGCCCGTCAATCGCTTGCTGTTCCTGAGCTTTTGCTTGATTCAGTTCCACTGAGGCAACTTTTGCTTTCTCAACTGGAACATCAGCAGGGAGTTGCATCCATGCTGGGGTGAAATATCTTTGCCCTTTCTCCTCCATTTTCTGCTTATCTTCATATTCCCTGACCAATAACCGCTTAAAGTCTCGCCATAACTCAAGTGCAAGCTGCGGCTCAAATTTGAGTTTCCGTAAAGTGTGAGCTTTGGCGGCATAGTCAGTTAAATCGGGGTGATATTTCAGCCTTGGTACGCACCATTGGACAAATTCGGGATAAATATCTCCGACTTGATAACCGAAATCAAGCAATTCCTCATCTTCTGGCTTAATCTGCCATTCTTTTAACTCCTCAGTCTGCGCTTGATGCTGTTCTTGCTCTGTTTGTTTGTTCTGCGGTTGTTTTTGGCTTGATTGAGGCGGATTAACTTCACTTGAGGACAAATTACACTCGCCATGTTTTTTCCATTGATTAAACAGGATTTTTGAGGAGGGTGACCCTGCTAGAAGGTTAGATACTATTTTTTGGGCATAGGCTTCAGGGTGATTTATCTCTGGATCTCTGGCTAACTCTATAATCAAGTAATTATGAAAGTCTCGGATATTTGAGTCTTCCTGATCCGCTTGTTCTAATGGTTCGGTCTCTTCTGCTATTTGCTCTGTTTGGTTTTGCTTATTTGTTGTTTGCTGTTCATTAGTTTCTTTAATAGAATTGGTTTCTTCCTCACTCCCTGTTTTTTCTGTAGTTATTTCTGTATATAGATCATTGGTCGATTCCATCTTTTTGAGAAGACGATCCCGTCCATTCGAGAGGACGCCTGAATTAGAAAGTAATTCCTTTAGCCGTGACCAATTAATGCGGTAGTGATTTGTTTGCCGATAGAGATGTGACTGCAATCGTTTAACTAGCAAGATTCCAGCTTTAATTAATTTCTGGATAAGGCGTTTGACTTGGGAAGGACTGAGCCAATCTAGCTCTCGTTCTGCTATTTCTTTATAAGTGGCATACCAATATCGCTTGCCTTCATGCTCAATCCCATAACCAAGGGATAACCAATGGTTAATTCGGTTTAGTAAGATTGCTGCATCAGAACCGAATAAAATTGCAATGGTTTTATCACATACTCTGAGATTGCTATTAGGACGGCGGGATTGTACACTATGCTGGTGAGTTGCTAACATAATGTTGGTAGTTATTTTATTTGGCTCTACATCTTTTAAAATAACACCGCTGTTCCCCAGCCTCATAGTGAGGCTGCAGCATTTTCACAATTAAATAATCTCAACCCGCGCTACAAGGGAAATTGAGGATGTAAATTAAGGTTCGGGAAACTTAGTTCACTCCCGAACCATTTTGCTGTTTTTGTAGAAATACTTTTAGCAATTGTGAGGGAATTAGGGCACGATTTGGGAAAGCTACTTGCCAGAGCGCGATGTCGCTTCCAGCGACCGCGCCCTTTGGGCGCATCGCGCTTTGTTGGATTTTTTAGTATAAGTAATGCATAAATAACTAAAATGAAAACTAATGAAGAATAAGACCAGAAATCAATTTGTACATTTAAAGGAGTAACAATAGATTCATGATATTAATTAAAACAACTCGTCTTCTTCTAGCCTTAATTGCTAGTGCTGTACCATTAGGAATATTTAACTCTAATGCCGTCGCTGGTGAGAAAGTTTCTCATACTGTCGTTATTAATAGTGAAAATCAACCCGGTCAAACTTATTACAAGCTTGAAACTCCAGGGTCAATCCAACAATTAAATGGTAGAGTTAACGGTCATTCAGTTAGTAAAAATCCAAAGTATGATCGAGTCAGCAATGGTCAAGCCCAAGGACGAGTCAGTTCAGGAAATGATGCTTTTCGAGTCTATGGAGGAATTTCTAATCTAGAGCTAACTAATCCCGATGCTGCCAAAGTCTACATAGAATAGTAAAAATTTGGCAATTAGATTCTTCAAAGCAAATCTTTTAAAACAATCAGACAGTTTTATTTTCGAGTTGTCCAAACAATGCAAACAAATTGGACAACTCGATTTGTCTAAGTTATTCATGTTATCTGCACTTCAATTTTGTAACAAATTATACAAAATCCCGTCGGACGTCCGACCGGACATCGGACAGACAAACCGGACAGAGAGTAGAATAATAAGAAACACGCAATGGAAGAGTCAGCCAAATGGTAGGGGCGATTGGTTTACTTATCGTATAACTGCAAGCCAAGCCCAAATTTGGCAGCAGCACGTCTCAACGCTTGCGCTTCAGCATTGCAAATGGGGTTGCCATAAGCGATTTCTTTTGGCTTCCCGTTCTTATCCACATCTTTTAGGAGTTCAGTTCCGCTAGCTTCTCGATAAACATTTCCTTCCAATGTTGGAATGGTTAACCGTCCCACTAAGAACACCCGATCTTGGGTGGTTTCCATTTTGGTGACTTCCCAGCTCCAGCCTATGCAGTATTTTGTGAGAATGCGATTAATGGTATACCACGGAATGTAAGTAATTTTGTTGCCCTTAATCTCTTTAACTCGCAGCATAGAATCGGGAATCGGGCGCGACAAAACAGCCTCAATTTGCTTTAAGCTCCATTCCCGTGGTTCTGTAGGTGGCTGTAACTTTTCAGATGCAGTGGTCATTGTCATTATTAAATCTCCAAATTGCGGAAAAATACTTATTAGTTGCCCCCACAGTGCGGGGCTTGAGAGAGTTATTAGAACTCGTCTAGATTGGGATCAACCTTTACAACTTCCATGAGCTTGAACCCGCAGCCGTGCATAAACTTACGCATCTCATATATATCGACGTCGTTTAGGAATAGATGCTCACTTTCCTTGGTTTCCATTGGGAGAGGAATATCTTCATCTGGATCAAGGGCGTAAGATGCCCAGATAAGGCGATAAAATGGACGAGCATAGTTTACATTAGTCATTGGATAAAACCTGTTTTTCTTAATCCCCTGAGTGTGTCACCACTTGGGGGGTGTTAGTTACTATTCCATTATATCCGTTGTATACTAGGTTTGTGTTGTTTAAGCTATAAAGTTTATCTATGGTTTTCCGCTGTATACTGGTTTTTATTAATGATAATTGATTGCTATTCCGTTGTATACTGGGATATAATAAATATATAGAATCATTTGAAAACCAATGAAAACTAACATTGCAGTAACAGGCGCACGGGCAACTACGCCACAGCAAAATGAAATTGTAAAAGCAAAAGTTCAAGCCTATAGTGGGAGTAACTGGCATATAGGAGACGCTCTAGGAGTAGACGCGATCGCTACCAAACAAGCCATTAACCAAGATGATCGGGTGACCATCTACTATGCAGATCAGGGACTAGCTAAGAGGATGTTT
>JAHEOB010000300.1 GCA_018610095.1 Halothece sp. MAG | reverse complement strand
GGCTTGAGACTTAGTTACTTTGAGTTTATATTGATAGTTGAGACTGAGCATGTTAGAAATTAAAGGTTAATTTATAATTATAACCAACAAAGAACTATTTGTCCACTTAGAGGATAGTAGCCTTATATCACCTGCTTAAAAGCAGGAGCTTTACGGCTACCTTTGGTAAACCATTGATGTGGGAATGGCAAAATAGGCTAACGCAATTAGCCCATCAGAAATGCCATGAAGCCCAATCATATTAGTTTCCCATAAATAACAATTTCCGTGAGGAGCAAATGATTCCATATTAGTTCCTTCTTAAGATTAAGATGTTAATTGCTGCATTTTCGTCTCAGTCTAGCTGAGACCCACACTTAAAGATATGAGTTCGAGTTGATAGGGAGTTATTAACCACTCGTCTACAAATGGTAAGAAGTTATAAGATTTCTGAGTTTTTTGGCACCGAGTCACGTATGATAAAGGATAAACTTTTGAAAAACTGATAATAAGGAGGTTCAACTATGTCATTACCTTTGTTGAACTATGTCCCTTCTAGCCAAAATACACGAGTCGAAGGCTATGAAGTTCCAGGTGAAGAACGATTAAAAGCCACCTCGGCGATGATGACCTCAGAAGATGATGTGGAAAGCATCATCTGGGCAGCGTATCGCCAAATCTTTAGTGAACACCAAATGCTGACCAGTAATCGACAAAGTTTACTGGAATCACAGCTCCGTTATGGCCAAATTACGGTTCGGGATTTTATTCGTGGGTTACTCACCTCCGATACTTTCCGTCGGATGAACTATGAACCTAATAGCAACTACCGTTTTGTGGAACTGTGTGTGCAACGGGTTCTAGGACGGGATATTTATAACGAACAAGAAAAAATTGCTTGGTCCATTGTCGTTGCCACTAAAGGCATTAACGGCTTTGTTGACGATTTACTCAATAGTGAAGAGTATCTCAACAACTTTGGTCAGGATATTGTTCCTTATCAACGCCGTCGGGTGCTTCCTCAAAAAGATGTAGGAGACACGCCCTTTAATCTACAAACGCCTCGCTACGGCCCCTATTTCCGTCAACAATTGGGCTTCCCTCAAATTGTTTGGCAAAATCAGGTACGCCGTTTTACGGCGCAAGAAAGACAACCCCAACCAGGGGATCCCCGCTTGTTTATGGATACTGCCCGTAGCCTCAACAAGGGTCAAATCAGCAGCTTACCGCAAGTGTCGGCGGCAAATATTGACTACGAAAATAAAGTTCCTTACCGTCGCTTCGGCTAAACCTTTAAAGATTGGCTAGGAATTGCAAAGGGTCACTCATTAGCAGGGTGAGTTGCTCGTGGGCAGGTTATCTTGTTAATGAGTGGCTCTTTTTGCTTTGTTAACCAGAAATCGAGATAATAGGTGTGATGGTTGGAACAAAACGTCAAATATGGTCTTAACAGAAACATCGCCGCAACCGCCCATGGGACAACAATTTCTTAAGGAGGTTAACCCCTCTCCCAATCAATCGCTACTGCCGCTAACAGCAACCATTAACCAACAAGATCATTTAGAAATCGGTGGCTGTGATGTCACCACTTTGCTACAACAATTTGGTTCTCCCCTCTATATCATGGATGAACACAGTATCCGCACTGCCTGTCGTCAATACCGAGAGGGATTTGCCAACAATTACTCGGGAGACTCCTTAGTGATTTATGCCTCCAAAGCCCTGAATTGTCTTGCGATTTGCGCGCTCGTTGCTCAAGAAGGGTTAGGAGTGGATGTCGCCTCAGGAGGAGAACTTTATACCACCCTACAAGCAGGGGTCGATCCCGAAACCATTTATTTTCATGGCAATAATAAATCCCGTGGGGAACTGCAAGAAGCCATTGATTGTGGCTGTACCATTGTTGCCGATAACTGGCTGGAATTAGAAACGTTAGCCGAGCTAGCCCCACATTCCACCCCCCAAGTCATGTTACGAATTACCCCAGGGATTGAATGTCATACCCATGAGTATATTCGCACCGGGCATTTGGACAGTAAATTTGGCTTTGATCCCAATCAGGTGGAAACCGTATTGCAGTTTTTCCAAAATACCCCTGCTTTAGATTTTGTGGGCTTTCACGCTCACATTGGTTCGCAAATTTTTGAACAGCAACCTCATCAAGACTTAGCTGGGGTGTTAGTCGATTGGTTAAAACGCGCTCGGGAGTTGGGATTAGCTGCTCGGGAATTAAATGTGGGAGGAGGTCTTGGTATTCGCTACACTGAACAAGATGATCCCCCGAGTATTAGCGAATGGACAGCAACGGTTGCTCAAGCCGTGGAAACTGCTTGTCAAAAAGCTGAAATTCCCTTACCCAAGCTAATTTGTGAACCGGGGCGATCGCTGGTGGGAACCACCGGCATTACCGCCTATACCATTGGTTCGCGGAAACAAGTCCCTGAAACCAGAACCTATATCGCCGTTGATGGGGGGATGTCAGATAATGCTCGCCCCATTACCTACGAAGCGGTGTATCGCTGTTTCGTCGCCAATCAAATGTCACAAACCGCCAGTGAAACCGTCACCGTTGCAGGGAAACATTGTGAATCGGGAGATGTGTTAATTCAGCAAGCAACCCTTCCAGCAACGCAACCGGGGGATACCTTAGTGGTGATGAGTACCGGAGGCTATGGTTATAGTATGGCTTCTAATTATAATCGTTTGCTCCGCCCTGCCATGGTACTGGTTCATGATGGGAAAGCTGACGTTATGGTAAATCGTGAAAGTTATCAAAATTTGATTCAAAACGATCATTTACCAGAACGATTGCAGCGCGATCGTTAACTCACCCTTTACAATTAAAACAGTCTTTTAAAAGCAGACCACTTTTGCCTGTTTAATCTAATAATGCCCTCGCAAGGCTTATCTAATCTTTTCCCTTGGTTTCCCAGTGGGTTAATTCCTGTTTTTGATGTCGTACTAGTGATCTTATTGGTTTACGTGGTGATTCGTTTTTTAGTGCCACCACGAACCAGAACCTATTGGGTCATTCAAGGGTTTATGATCCTAATCATCATTTTGCTGATCCTGTTTTCTGTGAGTAAGGTTCTGGGATTTCAATTATTACAATTGGTCTTAGAAAAAATTTTGACTGGTTCAGCGGTTGGGATCATTGTCATTTTACAATCGGAATTTCGTCGGTTTTTAGAACAACTGGGACGCGGTGAACTGCGCCAATTGTTTCCCTCCTCCAACCATGAGAAGCTGCAACCAGATAATGTTCTCGATGAAATTTTAACTGCGGTACGAGAGTTATCGCAAAAGCGAGTTGGGGCTTTGCTATTAATTGAAACCAATGAGCCCATTAATCCGAGAGAATTTAAGAATCAGGGAGTTACCCTTAATGCGGAAATTTCCAGTGAGTTGATTCAAACCCTGTTTGAAACCACAACTATTCTTCATGATGGTGCGGTTTTGTTACGAGGCTCTCGCGTTGTGGCAGCATCGGTCATTTTACCGTTAACGGAAAAAAGTTTATCTCGACAATTGGGAACTCGCCATCGCGCTGCCATTGGCATTACGGAAAAAGTTTCTAATTGTTTGTGTATTGTCGTTTCTGAAGAAACCGGTTCGATTTCGTTAGCCGAAGAAGGAACATTACAACGACCATTAACCAGAAGTCGATTGCGGGAGTTGTTACAATCAAGATTCTCCCCTGCCATTGAGCGGGAAGTAGTTCGTCAAGATGTTACTCGCTTAACTCGGGAAATTGGTTTGCAAGGGAAACGTCTATTTCAACGTAGTTTCCGTTTTTTATCGTCAAAGTTACACCGTAAAAAATGAGCATGTCAACGTTATTGCAAAAGCTTCCCTCTGATTTGGATCAAAATGGTCTTCCTCAACAAGTGGCGGTTATTATGGATGGTAATGGTCGTTGGGCAAAACGGCGGGGATATCCTCGAGTAATGGGGCATCGGCAAGGAGTTGATACGCTCAAAGCCCTACTCCGTTGTTGTCGAGATTGGGGGATTGCCGGGCTAACTGCTTATGCCTTTTCCACCGAAAACTGGCGGCG
>JAHEOB010000299.1 GCA_018610095.1 Halothece sp. MAG | reverse complement strand
TGTCGGTTTATATTATCATGTCGAGCTAAGCAGTGAGATTGTTCCCAAGTAGGGTTTCCATTAACGGGGTCACTCTATATCGGAAACAGCCACCTCAATCTGATTATACTAATTCTCTTCCATTTTGATCACTCTTTTTGTTACTCACATCAACTAACCATGAATTAAGGAGCGAATCAAATATAATTATACAAGATTGATGATTTTCATTGAACTGTTTTGTGAAATCACCCTCGGCTTTTAGCTATAAAAAAATGATTTTGTGAAAATGGATCGCTAATTACTGTAATATCGATTCTATTAAGAAATTAAATTTAAAGTTAGACTACCTACTGAAGCTCCTTTTAAGCAACTCTTATTGGTAGGTGCTGAGTTAGACAATTTAATAATCAATTTTACTAGCAATTGGCATTCGCCAGCCGCTTCCAAAAGCGCGATCAGTAATTTTAAGACCTGGTGGGGCTTGACGGCGTTTAAATTCTGCTTTTCGTACTAACTGGGTCACTTGATTGACAGTTTTTTCATCAAAACCAGCAGCAATAATCTCCTCAGGGGCTTGATGCTGATGGATTAAGCAATCTAAAATTCTATCTAATAGTTGGTAATCAGGAAGAGAATCTTGATCTTGTTGATCCGGTTTTAATTCTGCACTGGGGGGTTTATTAATGACATTTTCTGGAATAATTTCTTGGTTTTGATTGAGCCACCGACATAAGGAATAAACGCGGGTTTTAGGTACATCCGAAATGACTGCTAAACCACCATTCATGTCACCATAAAGGGTACAATACCCTACTGCCATTTCTGATTTATTTCCTGTTGATAATAATAAGTAATTAAATTTATTCGCGATCGCCATTAAAAGATTACCGCGAATCCGAGATTGTAAATTTTCTTCTGCTACACCAAATTCAGTACCAGCAAACAGGAGTGATAAAATTTCATCATAAGCGTTCATCGCCGGTTCAATGGAAAGGGTGGTGCTGCTAATCCCTAAGTTATGAACTAAGGCTTCTGCATCAGCAAGGGAACTAGGAGAACTATAGGGCGAAGGCATTAACACGCCTAACACATTGTTTGCCCCTAATGCCGATCGCGCGATCGCGGCAACTAAAGAGGAGTCAATTCCGCCACTCAAGCCAATCACAATTTGTTGAAAGCCACATTTGCGAGCATAATCTTGCACCCCTAACACCAATGCCTCCCAAATTTCTGCATTAGAATCATCAATCATGGGAGTGATTGTAGTTGGAATTAAATCGGATTGCTGTGAGGAATATTCTGCTAGTAGTAATGTTTCTTGAAAAGAAATTCCTCGGGATACAATTTCTCCTGTTTGGTTGACAGCAAAACTGGAGCCATCAAATATTAAATCATCATTCGCTCCTACTTGATTGGCATAAATAATTGGCAGGGCATAATTTTTAGCACTATGGCTAAGCATTGCTTCCCGTAATTGTTGTTTCTCCACTCGATAGGGGGAAGCAGATAAATTAACAATCAAATCCACCCCTTGTTGCACTAATTCTTCTAACGGATTCTGCTGATAGTTCCGTTGCCCCCAAAACGCTTCATCGTTCCACAAATCCTCACAAATGGTTACGCCCACATTCACAGGAACAACATTTTCTTGCTGTTCAATTTTCAGGGTAAAGCCCTTGGTTACAGTTGCAGGTTGAAAATAACGGGCTTCGTCAAAGACGTCATAGGTGGGTAATAATCGTTTATGGAAGTAGTAAAGAATTTCTCCATTTTGAATAACAGCAATCGTATTATGTAGCGGCTTTTCTCCTTTTTCTTTTGCTTGAGAATTGGCGGTGGCAAGTCCCACTAATCCCGTTAATTCGGGTGGAAATTGTTGCGCCAATGCCATTAACTGTTTTGACATGGCATCAATAAAACTGGATCGGAACAGATAATCACGGGGAGGATAGCCACATAATGATAGCTCTGGGGTTAATAATAACTGTGCCTGATTTTTGCTGGCCTGATGTGCCAATTCTAAAATTTTTTGGGCATTTCCTGTTAAGTCGCCAATGGTGGGATTGAATTGCGCGATCGCGATTTTCATCATTTTTAAATAAAAACTAACGGCTTATCTTGTAAAACAGCAAAGGCTTCTTCATCAAAACGATAAAGAGCGGCAGGTCTACCTGCACCTCGTGACACTTTTAGTCCTGTATCGGTTAGAAATCCTAATTTTAATAACCTTGCTCGAAAATTAGAATAATCTGAAAAATTTTCGCCTAATACCGTTGTATAAAATTGGTATAAATCATTTAAAGTAAACACTTCTGGTAACACTTTAAACGCGATTGGGCTATATTCTAACTTATTTTTTAAGCGTTGATAGCCATAGTCTAAAATTCGATTATGATCAAATGCTAACTTCGGGGAATCATTCAGTAAATGCCAAACCGCTTGGGGGTTTCCTTTAGTAATTAAATGGGTATCTTCGTAACGAACTAAAGCAAAATAACTTACCGATAAATATCGTTCTCCAAAGATATCTTGGTTTTCTCTGGGGTCTCGCCCCGGTTCTCCAAACGTATAAAGCTGCTCCAAATAAAGATTATCTACCTCAATTTTTTCTGATAAAATACGGTAAGCAGCATCTTCTAAAGATTCTCCTGCTTTAACCAAAGTTCCCGGTAAACTAAAAAAATTTGCAAAGGGGGCTTTTTTGCGTTTAACCAGTAAAATTAAGAGCCGATTCTGTTGGGTATCCACGGAAAAAATAACATTATCAACACCCACTTTAAATTCTGCAATCGGTTGTTCGATTGATGTTAAGTTGTGGTTTCCCATGAATATAATTGCTGTTGTTGAATATAATCTTTCACCGAAGGATCAATTACATCGCTAACCCCATTTTCCCGAAAGGCTGTTGAGGAAACCGGCGGCGCGCTTAAATCGGCAATATCATAATTTGCCCCCATCTGTTGCAAGGGATTGAAATCAGTTTCCGCTAAGGGATAACCGGAACGAGGAATAATTAATAACCGAACCCGTTTTAGTAATTGCTCACTAGCATACCAACGCGGGATTTGAGTAACTAAATCGGAACCAATAACAAAGGTAAACTCGGTGTCTTCTCCCCACATGGCTTCCGCTTTTTCCACGGTTTCTAAACTTCGGGGACTACTGAGTTCATGACAGAGTTTAACATTATTTTGCCGCGTTTCTAGGGATGGAATCAGTAACGCCAACATCTTCATACGATGAAGGAGTGGGGTTTGTTGCGATTTTAAAGGGTTATCCGACGCCCAAACCGCAACCTGATCATAATGGTGGGATAACCATTCTAAGATCGTTTTATGCCCTTGGGTGGGTGGATCAGCACTGGTTCCAAATAGGGCAACCCGAGTTCCATTATGGGCTTGATGATGATTCATTTCTCTCCATGGCAGTTGTTACTTGCTGAGTCAGTTGTTCTAATTGCGGAGAATGTTCCACGGGAATGGAATCAGGATGATGCAATTGACGAACCCCATCAGGCAAACTTAAGGTGGATTGGCGAGTCCGATCGCGCAGAGTTTCTAACGAGGGCGTGGGCTTAATGGTTTCCCCTTGCTGCATCACCAATTCCAGCAACGGTTGTTCTCCTGCTTGAGCCGATTCCTTCATCAAAGCAACGCGATCGCGCTGTACTTTTCCTTGTTCCCACCGTCGAAAGACTTGCTTACGCCCTGGCAGGGTTTCTTTACTTGCCGATTGTTTCAGCGTGGGCAATCCATCAATTTCCACCAGTTTGTAAACCCCATTAATTGGCGAGCCCGTAACTAATTTCGTGCCAATGCCATAGCCATCAATCATTGCCCCCTTACTGAGTAAATCTTCAATCACCCACTCATCCAAATCACCACTGGCAAAAATGGCAGTATTGGGCAGTAAAGAACGTATTTTTTGGGATAAGGCGACCAAATTCCCAGAATCAATGCGAACCCCACTCACTTGATGCTCTCCTTTTGCCATGGCATCTGCCAGACGTTGGGCAGCAGCAATGGGATCATAGGTATCAATTAATAACGGGGCTTGGGGAAAATAGCGGTTAAATGCCGTAAACGCCTCATCTTCTCCCCCTTCTAAAGCCCCAATTGCCATAACTAAGGAATGCGCCATTGTACCACTGGGGCGTTGTCCTAATTTTAAGGCAGCAGCAACATTTGAGGTAGCATTGAAGCCTCCGCCAATGGCAGCCCGAGCAGCCCAAAGAGAGGCTTGGGGGCTAAAAGCACGTCGTGTCCCAAACTCTAATAACTTGGCAGTATCCCCTGCAATATCTCGCATCCGAGCGGATTTGCTAGCAATCAGAGTTTGATAATTAATGGTATTGAGAAGATAGGTTTCCACCAGTTGCGCTTGCCAAAGGGGAGCGTCAATCCGCAGTAACGGTTCTTGGGGAAACACAGCAGTGCCTTCGGGAATTGCCCACACATCTCCCGTAAAGACTTTTCCTTCTAGAAGCGACCAAAATTGTTGCGGAGCATGGTCAAAAATGCCTGTTGCTTTTAATTGTTGGATTTGTTGGGAGCAAAAGTGGAGTTGTTCTAGATATTCCAGGGCTTGAGCTAAGCCCATTGCAATCAAATAACCATAAGCATCAGGAAAACGACGGACCAATAATTCAAAACTGGCGGGTTTCTCAGCGATCCCTTCTCCAACATAGCAAGCCCCCATGGTTAATTCGTAAAGATCCGTGACGAGGCTATACTCCTGTGGCGAAAGGGTGAGAGAAAAATGGGACATAAGCGATGGGAATTGATCATTGGGTCATTGTAGTAAATTCTACCAAAACTCCTACAGAGTCAACAATTGCCCTAACTCCAATCCTCTTGATCCGTTTCCCTTTTACGATAAATGGTTCGATAACTATGGATTTGACGCGTTTTCTCAAACAGAGCCTCTTCTGTTAAGCCCCATTGCTGTAACAGTAGCTCTAAATCCCGTTTGATTTCATTGGCACCAGGGAAATTGTGATAACGGATTCGCAAACGCGCTAATTCCGCTAAATTATAATCACTCATCCCCTCTTGAAACAAACGCTCCACAACTTCGCGATCGGGTTTTTCTCTAGGATGCCGTTGCTCGGGAGACTGACTCATTTGCAATCAAGGTTTCAACACGTTGTTTAATTTCATCCCTAACTCGTCGAAAGGTCTCAATCGGTTGGCCATCAGGATCATCAATTTGCCAATCTTGAAAGACATCCCTTGTTACCCATTCTGGCGGTAAATTAACCCCACAACCACATAAGGAGATCACGACATCATAATCTTCTGGATTGTAGGCCGTGACAGGGTCAGAGCTTTGGTCGCTAATATCAACGCCACTTTCTGACATCACCTCAATTGCAGTGGGATGAACCTGTGAGGCTTCTAACCCGGCACTGGCTACCTTAATTTTACCGTCTCCGAGGGTGCGTGCCAAGCCTTCTGCCATTTGGGAACGACAGGAATTTTTTTTGCAGATGAAAATAACATTTCTCATTGCGACTTCTTTAAGTATTTTGATAATCTCCTTTTACACAACGGGGATCCAGTAACGTTGCTTTTTCGGGTTCGCGCTTAAACCAAAAGGCGGTTCGCTTGCAAAATTTGACTAACATTAACATCAAAGGAACTTCGATTAATACCCCTACGACAGTGGCAACGGCTGCCCCTGAATTTAAGCCAAATAAAATTACGGCTGTGGCAATGGCAACTTCAAAGTGATTGCTAGAACCAATTAACGCCGCTGGGGCTGCATCTTCATAGGCAAATTTTAGTTTGTAGGCAATCAGGTACGTCAGCCAAAAGATAAAATTGGTTTGGATAAATAGGGGAACTGCAATTAAGGCAATATGGAAAGGATTTTCGACAATTACATCTCCTTGCAAGGCAAACAAAAGAATTAAGGTGACAAGTAAAGCTCCCGTGTTAATAGGACTAAGATACTTTAAGAAGTAGCGGTTAAACCAGGCTTCTCCTTTATTCTTAAATATCCAGTGACGGCTATACATTCCAGCAGCGAGAGGTAACGCCACGTAAATTAACACGGATAGCACCATCGTTTGCCAAGGAACAACGATTTTATTAGCTTGTAATAACCAGCCTCCTAACGGGGCATAGAGAAACAGCATCGCAAGAGAATTAAGAGCCACCATAACAAGGGTATGACCTTGGTTGCCATAGGAAAGATAGCCCCACATCAAAACCATGGCGGTACAG